>JBKDAC010000258.1:0-5463 GCA_046316515.1 Sandaracinobacter sp.
CACCCGCTCCCCGTCGGCGTAAAGGCCGATGGCCGTGCTGCGGGCATGGGCGTCACGGTCGCGGCCTCCCAGGCCGCGGCAGCCGCCGCCCGTCGCGACCTCTTCGCCACCCCCGGCGCCGAAGTGGTAATCGAGGAATGCATGGTCGGCGAAGAGGTCAGCTTCTTCGTACTGGCCGACGGCAGCACTGCGCTGGCCCTGCTGGCCGCCCAGGATCACAAGCGCGTCGGCGACGGCGACACCGGCCCCAATACCGGCGGCATGGGCGCCTATGCCCCGGCCCGTGTCTTCACGCCCGACCTCCAGGCGCGCACCATGGCCGAGATCATCGCACCCACGCTGACGGCCATGGCCGCGCGCGGCACGCCGTTCACCGGAGTCCTCTTCGCCGGCCTGATGCTCACCGCTTCAGGCCCGCGCCTCATCGAATACAATGTCCGCTTCGGCGATCCCGAATGCCAGGTGCTGATGGCGCTGCTCGACAGCGACCTCGGCGAACTGCTGCTGGCTGCCGCAAAGGGAGAGCTCGCCGGGCACCAGGCCCGCTGGAAGCCGGGCGCGGCCGCTGTCGTGGTCGTCGCCGCGCGCGGCTATCCCGGCACGCCTGCCAAGGGCGGCACCATCGCCGGTCTCGACGTCGCCGCCCAGGAAACTGGCGCCCTCATACTCCACGCCGGCACCGCGCGCGCGCCCGACGGCCGGATCATCTCCACGGGCGGGCGGGTGCTGGGCGTCATCGCCACCGGCCCCACGGTGGGCGCGGCGGTTGCCACCAGCTATGCGGCAATCGAAATGATCAGCTTTGCCGATGGCTTCCACCGGGCCGATATCGGCTGGCGGGAGATCGCCCGGGAACAGGCTGCGGGCTGAGAGAGGGACGAACAGACATGGCAAGCCGCCAGGAGCAATTTTCCGGCACCAGCGACGTGCGCGAGGCGCACCGCTTCGACGAAGCCGCACTCGACACCTGGATGCGCGCGAACGTCCGCGACTATGCCGGCCCGCTTCAGGTGTGCCAGTTCAAGGGCGGCCAGTCCAACCCCACCTATAAGCTTATCACACCAACCCGATCCTATGTGATGCGCCGCAAGCCGCCGGGCCTGCTGCTGAAGTCCGCCCACGCGGTCGACCGCGAACATCGCGTCATCACGGCGCTGTTCGCGCAGGGCTTCCCGGTTGCCGAGACCTTCGGCCTGTGCACCGACGAGAGCGTGATCGGCACCTGGTTCTACATCATGGACTGCGTGGAGGGCCGGGTGATCTGGGACGGCACCTTCCCCGACGTGCCGACGTCCGAGCGCTGGAGATATTTCGAGGCCATGAACCAGACCATGGCCCACCTCCACAGCATCGATCCGGTCGCCGCGGGCCTCGAGGATTTCGGCAAGCCCGGAAACTATTTTCTGCGCCAGATCGGCCGCTGGTCGAAACAGTATCTCGACGACGAGGCCGCCGGCCGCGTGCCCGAAATGGACCGGCTGGTGGAATGGCTGCCCGAGAACATCCCGCCCGGCGATGAAAGCGCAGTCGTCCACGGCGACTATCGCTGCGACAACATGATTTTCCATCCCACCGAGCCGAGGGTGCTCGCCGTCCTCGACTGGGAGCTCAGCACGCTCGGCCACCCGCTCGCCGACTTTTCCTACCACCTGATGATGTACCGCATGCCGCCCACAGGCACCGTTGGCCTCACCCAGGTGAACCTCGCCGAGATGAACATCCCGACCGAGCAGAACTATATCGACATGTATTGTGCCCGCGTCGGCCGAAACCCGGCAGACGTGACGTCGAACATGGATTTCTACATCGCCTACAATATGTTCCGCCTTGCAGCGATCGTGCACGGCATCCGTGGCCGCGTAGTGCGCGGCACGGCCTCCAACGCCCATGCCAAGGCCATGTCGGAAACCGTCGAGCCACTCGCAAAGCTTGCCTGGGAACAGGCGCTGAAGGCTGGCGCAAAGGCCTGACCGGGGCGATCCCGGGCCAGCCTAGCCCAGGCAGACCCTAGCCCAGCCGCGCGGGGCCTTCGTCCCGCGTGGCGTGGGGGCCCACCCGCCGCAGCGCAACTTCGCCTTCCACCACCTCGCCGCCGCCGCGTACCGCGGGGCTGCGGCGCATTTCCTCGCCAAGCTCGCCCACGCCCTCGGCTGCCCGGCTGCCCAACCAGCCGAACAGCAGCAGCAGCGCCATGCCCATCAGCCACAGCAGCACCACAAGCGCTTGCGCCAGCCAGCCTGCCGCCGCCAACCCGTCGGCAATCCACTGCGTGCGCGACGGGTCGATGCTCAGCCAGCGCGACACCGACACAACCGCCGCACTGCCCGATCCGGCGATCCCGTGCAACAGCCAGGCCAGCAGTGACCACAACGCGGCCAGAAAGCCGAAGAAACTCCAGACCGCCGCCTTCATGTCACCACCTCGCCCACCAACCTGCCCACCAAGCTCACTACGCCGGTACCGACGCCACGATAAGCTTGTCGATCGTGCGACCGTCCATGTCCACCACCTCAAAGCGATATCCGTGCGCCTCGAAGCTCTCGCCCACGGTCGGGATATGCCTCAGCTCTGCCAGCACCAGCCCGGCGACCGTCTGGTAATCCCGCTCCACGCCCAGCCGGAAATCCAGTCGCTCGGCCAGCATGTCGGCCGCCAGACTCCCCGAAACCAGCCACGACCCATCCTCGCGCCGCACCAGCGCGGGGTCATGCTCGTCGTCCATGTCGGACCGGAACTCGCCCGCAATCGCCGCCAGCAGGTCGGCCGGCGTCACCACGCCTTCGAAATGGCCATATTCATCGATCACCACCGCCATGGGCACATCGGCATCGCGCAGCGCGGCCAGCGCAACCGTCGCGTCGGCCACGTCGGGCACCACCGGCGCCTTGCGCACAAGGCTCTCCAGCCACAGCGGCTTGCCCTCCAGCAGCGCGGCAAGCGCATCGCGCGCCTGCACGACGCCCACGATCCGGTCTATGGAGCCTTCGCCCACCAGCAGCCGGCTATGCGGCGTCGCGATCAGCCGCGCGCGGACATCGGCTTCGCTCGCCTTCAGGTCAATCCAGTCCACCTCAGGCCGCGGTGTCATCACCCCGCGCACCTGCCGGTCAGCCAGACGCATGATGCCCGATATCAGCTCGCGCTCCTTGCCCTCGATCACGCCGGCTTCCTCAGCCTCCTGCACCACGTGGCGCAGTTCCTCCTCGGTCACCGCATTATCCCCCTCCCGGTCCAGTCGCAGCAGGCGGAATATCACCCCCGTCGACGCATCCAGCAGGGTCACGAACGGGCTCGTCAGCTGCGTCACCGCCTTCATGATCGGCGCCACCACCACCGCGATCCGCTCGGGTGACCGCAGCGCCAGCTGCTTGGGCACCAGCTCGCCCATGATCAGCGACAGATAGGTCACGATCACGATCACCAGCGCAAATCCGGCGTCGTCGGCAAATCGCGCCGGCACGCCCAACCCGGCCAGCCACTGTCCGGTCGGGCCGGCCAGGCTCGCGCCGGAAAAGGCCCCATTCGCAACCCCCACCAGCGTGATGCCGATCTGCACGGCCGAAAGGAAGCGCCCCTGGTTCTCCTGCAGCGCAAGCGCCGTCCGCGCCCCGCGCACATTCGCCCGCTCCATCACCGCCAGCCGCGGCTTGCGCGCAGACACGATCGCCAGCTCGGCTCCGGCAAAAAAGCCGTTCAGGGCAATCAACGCGAGGATAATCGCGACATCGGTCCAAGGTATGCCCATGATTGTCGCCCTTATGCCGCCATGGCCCCGATCGCTCAAGCGCCGTGGTCGAACCATGTCCGACCGCATGCGGGCCGAGCACCCTTTCAACCGTCGCAAGGGTAGGTTAAGTAAGGAACTTGGAGACGGAACCTCCACATGGGGCAGGGGTTTCGCTGCACAGCATCGGCAAGGTTCAACGGCAAGTTTTGCCGACACGTTTCAACAAGGGAAGCCCCGGCAAGCGAGCCCGGGCACGAGGACAAGGAGGATTGACATGGCCGCCACTGCAAACAGGCACGGCTCGAAGATGGTCATGGCCGGCGCACTCGCCGCCCTGATCGTCACCACCGGCTGCGCCACCGACCCGGTCACGGGCCAGCAAACCATGACGCGCGGCGGCAAGGGCGCGGTCGCGGGCGGCGTCGGCGGCGCGCTTCTGGGCGGCCTCATCGGCGGCAACACCGGCGCCCTCATCGGCGCAGGCGTTGGCTCCATCACCGGCGGCGCCATCGGGTCCTACCAGGACAGGCAGGAACGCGCGCTCCGCCAAGCCACCATGGGCACCGAGATCGAGGTGGAGCGCAAGGGTGACCAGATCCAGCTCACCTTCCCCGATACCATCAGCTTCGATTTCAACTCGGCGATCGTGAAGCCCGAACTGCGCGGGTCCCTGCAGGAAGTCGCCAAGGTGCTGAACGCCTATCCCTCCACCGTGATCGGCGTCTTCGGCCACACCGACAATGTCGGCTCCACGGCAGCCAACCAGCGCCTGTCCGAACAGCGGGCGCAATCGGTCGTCGGCAGCCTCGAAAGCTTCGGTGTCGCCCGGGCCCGCATGCAACCGCGCGGCTTCGGCTACACCCAGCCGGTCGCCACCAACGACACCCCGGAAGGCCGCGCCCAAAACCGCCGCGTGGAAATCCGGATCATCCCTGTTTCGCAAGAGCAAGTGCAGGCTCAGCCGCGCTAGCCGAAGGCGGCCGTGGCCTGAAGGGGGATTGCGCAGCAATCCTCCGAAGGCCCACGGACCCGTCCCATGTGCGGCCGGCAGGTCGGCGGGCAGCAGCCGGCCGACCTGTCCGACGAGCGGGCTTTGCCCGCAGCCCTTCTCTTTTCCTGACTTCACCAGGCGGACTCGCCGGCACAGCTGGCGGCCGCGCCCCGCAAGCCTCAGCCGCGCAACGTCGCCCCCAACTTGCCCGCAGCCGCCACAACAGCCGCTGCCACAGCCTCGATCTCGGCATCAGTCAGCGTCTTCTCCACCGGCTGCAGCGTCACTGCCACCGCAAGGCTTACCTGGCCCTCCGGCACGCCCACGCCGACGAACCGGTCGAACAACTGCACGTCCGCAATCAGTGCCTTCTCGGCCCCCTTCACCGCACGCACCAGCGCATCCGCCTGCACCGTGTCGGGGACCAGGAAAGCGAAATCCCGCCGCACCGGCTGCAGCGCCGGCGGGCTGAACGCAGGCCGCGCGCGCTTCGCCTTGCGTTCGGGCACGGCATCCAGAAAGATCTCAGCCGCAACAGCCTGGCTCAGGTCCCCCAGCACATCTGGGTGCAGCTCGCCGAATTCGGCCAGCGCCACCTTGCCCAGCACCAGCTTCGCCGACCGCCCGGGGTGGTAATGGGCGCTCGCAGGCTGCACCGTCTGCAACCGCTCCACCGGCGCGCCTGCCGCCGCCAGCGCGGCCATCACCTCGGCCTTGACATCGAACGCATCGAAGGCGCGGGCCT
>JBKDAC010000259.1:0-980 GCA_046316515.1 Sandaracinobacter sp.
CTGCTGATGGCTGCGGGCTATTACAGCTATGACAATCCCCACAACCCGCACTTCGAGGGCGAGGAGCGCTTCTCGGGGACCATGTTCCACGCCCAGCATTGGCCGAAGGATGTGGACTACCGGAACAAGAAGGTCGTCGTCATCGGCTCGGGCGCCACAGCGGTCACCATCGTTCCTGTGGTTGCGAAGGATGCGGCGCATGTAACCATGCTGCAGCGCTCGCCCACCTGGATGGTGTCGCGCCCCGCGACCGATCGCGCCGCCAATTTCCTGCGGGCGATCCTGCCCGACATGGCCGCCTACAAGCTGATCCGCTGGCGCAACGTGCTGTGGCACAACCTCGTCTTCAAGCAGGCGCGCACCAATCCGAAGAAGGTGAACAAGCGCCTGACCGACATGCTGCTGAAGGAACTGCCCCAGGATGTGGTGCAGGCGCATTTCCAGCCCAAATACAATGTCTGGGAACAGCGGCTGTGCCTGGTGCCCGACGGCGACTTCTTCAACGCGGTGAAGGACGGCACGGCAAGCGTCGTGACGGACCATATCGCCCGCTTCGACGAGGGCGGCATCCAGCTGCAGTCGGGCGGGCGCCTGGACGCGGACATCGTGGTCAAGGCAACAGGCCTTCGCCTGCAGGTGCTCGGCGGCGCGAAGGTCACCGTCGACGGGCAGGAAATCCACCCCAATGACCACTACATCTATCGCGGCATGATGCTGGAGGGGCTTCCGAACCTTGTCTACGTCTTCGGTTATTTCAACGCCTCGTGGACATTGCGCGCCGACCTCACCTGCGAATTCGCCTGCCGGCTGCTGAACGCGCTCGACAATCCGGCGACACCCATTGCCGTGCCGGAGCGCAAGGTGGCGGTCGAGGACGAGCCGCCGCTCCTCACCTCGGGCTATGTGCAGCGCGCGCTGGATACGCTGCCGCGCTGCCAGACGCCGCGTGGTTCCATCAGAAGCTGCGCCAGTGGGGCTAC
>JBKDAC010000260.1:0-2672 GCA_046316515.1 Sandaracinobacter sp.
GAGGGGGAGCCGACATTCATACGCGTCAGATAGCCCCTGTCGCGCACCGGTGCCACAGGTCGCGTCTGTCAGGCTCTGGCATCGTGACTCCCCGCTGTGGTATTCAGCGGCATGCTGTCACGCCGCTTCGCCATCCTGTCCACATGTGCCCTGATCGCGTCCATTCCGCCGGCCTCATCGGCACAGGCGCTCAGCCTGTTCGACCAGCAGAAATATGCCGCCTTCGTGGCCGATGCGAACACTGGCGAGGTTCTCTATTCCCGACGGGCAGATACCCAGCGCTTTCCGGCCTCGATCACCAAGGTCATGACGCTATACATGGTGTTCGAACAGCTGGCCGCAGGGCAGCTGAAGTTGACCGACAGGGTGGTGATGAGCCGGAACGCCGCCAGTCAGCGACCGTCCAAGCTGGGGCTGAAAGCCGGCGGGAGCCTGACCGTGGATCAAGCCATTCGCAGCCTCGCGACCAAGTCGGCCAATGACGTGTCGGTCGCGCTTGCCGAGCACATCGCCGGCAGCACCGAGGAATTCTCCCGCCGGATGACATTGCGCGCCCGCGCGCTGGGCATGTCGAACAGCCGGTTCGTGAACCCGAACGGCCTGCCGGATTCCCGCCAGGTTACCACCGCACGCGACATCTTCATCCTGTCCCAGGCGACAATCCGGGATTTCCCGCAGTATTACAGCTACTATCAGCAGCAGCAGTTCGTGTTCGGCAACATGGTCATGCCGAACCACAACCATCTGCTCCGTACCATGCCGGGCGTCGACGGGATCAAGACAGGCTTCACGAACGCCGCAGGTTTCACCCTGGCCGCTTCGGCAGTGCGGGATGGGAACCGCTTGATCGCGGTCGTCCTGGGTGGGCCCACCCGGGTTGCCCGCGACAGCAATGTCGAAAGCCTGCTGGCGGCCGGCTTCGCCGTGCTGTCGGCCCGCAATCGCGGTCAGAACCTCCAGGTGGCCGGCCTGCTGGCCGAACCCGGGGACCTGAACGACGAACTGCTGCGGCAGCTCGTCGAACAGGGCAGCGGGGAGTCGCCGTCGCCACGCCCCCGCTGATCTGCTGCCGCACTGCACAATCCGGCTTAACGTCTGCCTCCCGCTGCTCTACGGACTGAACAGGCTTTGGGCCGGCGAGGAGGGCTGGAATGGCGGGTTTTCCAGGAAGCAGCAGGCACCGTCTCGCGCCAGGGCGCCTGTCACGCCGCGGGCTGCTCACCGGGCTCGGCACGGCTGCGATCGGCTTCAGCCTTTCCGCCTGCGGCAGCCGCGACAATGGGGCGGGTGCCGACAGCAAGAAGCTCAACTTCTACACATGGGACACTTATATCGGCGAGAACACGCTTGCCGATTTCGCCGATGCCACAGGCATCCGCGTGCAGACCAGCTATTTCGCCACCAACGACGAGATGTTCGCCAAGCTGAAGGCCGGCAATCCCGGCTATGATGTGATCGTGCCGTCCAACGAGTTCGTGACCCGCATGCGGCAGGCCAACATGCTGCTGCCACTCGATCTGGCGGCGATCCCCAATCTGAAGAACATCGCTCCCAAGTTCCTGGGCCGGGACTATGACCCCGCCCCTAAGCACAGCGTGCCCTATATCTGGCTGGTCCAGGGCATCGGCTACCGCAAGGATCGGGTGAATGGCGTCCCCGACAGCTGGAAATGGCTGTTCGACAGCGATCTCTACAAGGGCCGCATCGCGCTGACCTCCGAAGCGGCCGACCTGATCCGTCTGGGCGCCAAATACATGGGGCGGTCCCTGAACGGCGTCGATGCGGCGACGGCAAAGGCCGTCGAGGAAATGCTCATCCGCCAGAAGCCCAACATCAAGACCTTCCACGAGGACAATGGGCAGGAGCTCCTGCTGGCCGGCGACGTGGACCTGGTGCTGGAAACCAACGGAGACATTGCCCAGATCGCGACGGAGGATCCGGGGATCGGCTTCGTCGTTCCGCGCGAGGGATCGCTGCTGAATGCCGATACGCTGGCCATCCCGAAAGATGCGCCGCGGCCCGAACAGGCCCACAAGTTCATCAACTATCTGCTCGACGCCAAGGCGGGGAAGCATATTCTGGAAACCATCCTGTACCCGACTCCCAATGCGGCAGCGAAGGCGTTGATGCCGGAAAGCTATTCGTCCAACCCCATCATCTTCCCAACGGGCCCGGGCATGAATGCCAGCGAATGGGGCAAGTTCGAAGGCGCAGAGCAGGCCCGCGCCTTCGAGGAAGCCATCACCCGCGTGCGCGCGGCCTGAGCGCCAGCGCCAAGGGGGAGCGGGGGATGCGAGACGGGATCGACTGGCGCATGGCCAAGACTGGCTTTCTTGCCATTCTTGGCCCGCCGCTGGCATGGTTCCTGCTGTTTTTCGTCGTGCCCATGGCCATTGTCTGGGCCTACAGCTTCGGGACCAACGTCGGGATCGCCGACATCCAGATTTCGGGCACCTTCGCCAACTATGCCCGCGTGCTGCAGCCACTGTATCTCGGCATTATCGCAAAATCCCTCGCCCTTGCCGCGCTTGCGACCCTGATCTGCCTGGTGGTGGGCTTTCCCGTTGCGCTTGCGATCAGCTTCGCGCAGCCTCGCTTGAAGACTGCCCTGCTGCTGGGGGTGATGCTGCCCTTCTGGACCAATCTTCTGATCCGGACCTATGCGCTGATTG
>JBKDAC010000261.1:0-3397 GCA_046316515.1 Sandaracinobacter sp.
TGCTGCGAAAAGAAGGCGAGCGCACCGTCAGCGGCCTCTGGGACCTCATCGGCAAGCTCGTCGACATCTTCCAGCCCACCGAATGCGCCAACTACTTCAGCTCCTGCGGATATGATGCAAACTGATCGGAAAACGCTCTAACTTCCAAGCGGACTCATGGGCTAAGCCCACGGCCGCTTAGCGGACCTCGACGACGGCGGCTCCGGCTTCGAAGTGGCCGATCAGGTCGGGCCAGTGGGCCTGCAGGGCGTTGATCAGATTGGCGTTGGTGGTGTTGCCGAGCCTGATCCACAGGACGCGGGGCGGGGGCGGGCGGACGGCGGCGAGTTGGGCGAAATCCTCGTCTTTGGTGACGATGATCGCGTCGGTGCTGCGGGCGCTTTCCCAGATGGCAGAGTCGGGGCTGTCGCGGAAGCCGAAGTCGCGCACGGCGATGGCTTCGTAGCCCTGGCTGGTGATCCAGCGGGCGAGGGCCGGCGGGAGTTGGGCGTCGACGAGGAAGCGCAACGGCCGCTACTCGGCGGCGAGGAGGACCGGGTGGCTCAGCTGGGCGGCGGCGTAGGCGAGGGCGGCGCGGATATCGTCTGCCTCGAGATCCGGATAGTTGGCGAGGATGTCCTGCTGGGAGGCGCCACCGGCGAGAAGTTCGAGAATGTCGGCCACACGGATGCGCATGCCGCGGATGCACGGGCGGCCGTGGCATTGGGCGGGATCGATCGTGATGCGGTCGAGCAGGGACATGGGGCAGAGAGTGGGGCCGAAGGCGCCCAGGGTCAAGGCGCAGCCTTGATCCCAGAGTCGCCGGAACGAAGTGACCGCGAATTCCAGGCGCGGTCAACGCCTGGCCGGCGGGGCGTGGGCCTGAAGGCCCGCGAACCCGTCCGACAAGCGGGCGTTCAGCCGGAGGCTGACCTACGGTGCGCCCGCAACCCTTCCTGTTCTTCTGGACCTTCAGGCGGACTCGGCGGCTTTGCCGCCGGCCGCTAGCCTTCGCCTAGGCGATACAGCCAACGGACCGCAACTGCTGCCCATAGAACCACGCTAGAAAGCCATGATCATTAATCTGGGCACCCACGTTTTCCAACAGCAAAGCTACAAATGAGTCAAAATCATTGCGGACACGACGATAGGTCGATGCACATTCGACAAACGTATGGAAAACCAGACGCAGAAAAAATTTGCCAAATAGATGCCGTGAATAGGGCAATAGCTCACTCGAAAAGCAAGAGTAATCAGCTAGCCAATGGGCTATTCTATCCAACAACCGACCCGGCTCAATAAAGCCATTCTGCGCAGAGAGTCTACAAACGCCCCTCTGTTCCCTCTTTCGATCAAACACTCCGGACATACCACTGCTCACTTGGGAGTAATCAAGTACGACGTATGACGATATAAGTCTGTTTGCAATCTCTAGAGACCGATGAATATCTTCGGCGCAGAGCTGACGGTGATTTCCCGGAGGTATGTATGATGGTATAATCCGGGACAGGGTTCCGAAGCAACATGCGTCATTTTCCCAGCTATAGCCCCAAGTACGAATGACGCCGTCATCTCCGAACTGTTTGCCTCTTATCCAATCGAAATCCGCGTCGACGCAAACGATGATCCCCTTGCGGTCATTCGCGCTGAGTGTCGCTGCGAGCTTGAGGCACTCGATCTTGGTTTGGAGACTCTTCACGGCCACCTTCGCCTCCGGCATCACAGCACCGAAAACGTTGCTCCAATACCATCGATCAAACATGCCTTCAGGGTCCAGGTCGCAAGCCTCATCTCGAAGGCCCGACCCTTCCGTATAGATAACCAGATCAACTCTATAGAACAAATGTAGGTTTGATAAACCTGATGGAGTTCGAGAAAACATTTACGCCTCTACGAGAATGTCTTGCATATCGATAACTCGATCCGAGTATTGCCCAACAACGTCCGGCGAATGAGTGGCTATTAACAACTGCGCTTTTTCGTTAAGCGAAGAAATCGTGGGAACGATTCGTTCCTGCCATTTGACGTGAAGAGAGAGTTCGGGTTCGTCCGCCACGTAGACGAATGGCTGGTGCTCCTGAAGAAGCGCCTCACCCAGAAGAATAACAAGTTGCTTTTCGCCGCTTGACAGAGCAAATAAATCGAACTCGCCGCCCCCTGTGCTTTGGAACTTGAGTTCAAAATTACTAGAAAGTACGGCAGATTTTCTATAAAGGAGATCGTTCAAATACTTAATAAACAGATTAAAGTCTCGAAAAATTGCTGACTCTTCGATCTTTAGTCCCATCCATTGACCTGTGATACGCTTAATTCTCGCGAAACTGGTTATCTGGCTGAACTCGCTCAGTGTAAACTGAGTCGCGCTTCCTGACACAAGCTTTTCTTTGGTCTGGTCAATGTTGCGGAAGAAGCGACGAGCACTAACTTCAAACTCGGGCAGTGGTACGCCCATCTTGTCAAATGCTTCAACAAGTCTAGTCTTTTCCTCTTCGGGGTCAGATCGGCGGATGTATTCAAAAATTCGCTCGCTCGAATCTACATTTAACAAAGACAAAAAGACGCTCTTTTGAAATACGTCTATATTATGCTGATTCTTGGACGAAAGGCCTGCATAATAACGCGTAAGGCGCTGCGATAGCTCGTACAACTTCATATCAATGGAGGAGTCGTAGGGGCGCTCAATTCGTTGGGCCCGATCTTGCTCTGCGAGAGCTGATCTGTGAACGGAAAGCCAAGTCGTCTTAACAAGGTTGTTAAGTTCAGCTGTAATGTCTCTTGAGCGACGAGCTATAGGCGAGATGTAATTCGAACCAGACATGGTGCGCCTTAACGCGCGTCTTTCCTCTAGGCTGTCGAGAGAAAACAAGATCTCTGGCTCGGCTGTACTCTTACGTATCCGGAACTCAATCGAGTCAATTCCGGTGGACTCGTCTGCGCGCTTCTCAACGCTAACTTTTGGCCGATTCCGATGACCGGGACCCTTCAGTGTCAGCTCCATCCTCCGAAACGGAGCCTTATCGAGCGCCATAAAATCTGCGTTCAGGGCCGCAGCAACCATATTAATGAACGTCGTCTTTCCGGTGCCGTTCTGGCCTATAATGAAGTTCAGTTGAGGGTCCAACGGTAGCGTAATGTTGTACCTGCCCCAAAAGCCTTCGATCTTGATGCTGTGTATCTTAAACATGGCTCGATGATGGTTCAGACCGTGCGTAAGTCAATATCAGCCTTGGCGAGATTCGGCTGTTCTCGTAATGCGCTCCCCCAACAACCCCCCCAGATACCCCACCGCAAACCCCCGCCCACTCGCCACCACCGCCTCCGCCGCCCCCCACCGCCCAAAACCCCCCCCCCCCCCCCCTCCCCCGCCCCCCCCTGTTCCCCCGGTGGCCCCCCCGCCCCCGGGCGCGCCCCCCCCCCC
>JBKDAC010000262.1:0-340 GCA_046316515.1 Sandaracinobacter sp.
GAGGACGCACTGGTCTTCGGCGTGGCCGACGAGAAGTGGGGCCAGGCGGTGAGCGCGGTGGTCGAAGCCCATGCGCCGATCAGCGAGGCCGAGCTGATTGCCCATGTGAAGGGAGCGCTGGCCGCCTACAAGGCGCCCAAGCATGTGCTGCTGGTGCAGAAATGCCCGCGCGCGCCCAATGGCAAGGCCGATTACGACACCGCGCGGAAGCTGGCGGAGGCCGCGGCTGGGGCAGAGTTCAAACATTATGGGAGTCCGGTGGGAGAAGCGGGGGCAAGTAGCTGACAAAGCTTCTGTATTCGGCGATTTCGGCTGATGTCTTTGGGTCGAAAGGTCATGA
>JBKDAC010000263.1:0-1301 GCA_046316515.1 Sandaracinobacter sp.
GACATAGGCTGTCAGCCCACCCTTCGTCGCGGCGGCATCGATGCCGTCCGCGTCGGTCAGCTGGTGGATATGGCCGCGCGCATCCATCCGCGCCAGGAATTCGCTCTTGTAGGTCATGGCCGGGCCGCTCTAGGCGCAAAGCATGGCAGCTGAAAAGCATCTCGTGATCGGACTGATGTCCGGCACCTCCGTCGACGCCGTCGACGCCGCCCTCATCGAAACCGACGGCGAGGGCCATGTGCGCGGCCTCGCCGCCGCCGACCGCCCCTACACCGACGCCGAGCGCAGCCTCATCCGCCAGGCCGCCGCCCACGCCCTCACGCTCCCCGCCCCTACAGACGACCCCCTCATCGCCCAGGCTGAGCGAATCCTCACCCTCGCCCATGCCGAAGCCATCGCGGCGCTCCCCGGCAGCGACCAGGCCACACTCATCGGCTTCCACGGCCAGACCATCGCCCACCGCCCGCCCAGCTATTTCAAATCTATCGCCTCCGGCTCACACCAGTCTATCGCCTCCGGCTCAGGTCACTCTATCGCCTCCGGCTCAGGTCACGCCAACCCCTACACCTGGCAGATCGGCAACGCCTCCCTCCTCGCACAGCTCACCGGCCGACCGGTCGTCCATGATTTCCGCTCCGCCGACGTCGCAGCCGGCGGCGAAGGCGCCCCGCTCGCGCCCGGTTACCACCGCGCCCTCGTCTCCGGCCTCGCGCTCCCCGTCGGCATCCTCAACCTCGGCGGCGTCGGCAACCTCACCTGGTTCGATGAATCGGGCAACTGGGGCGCCTTCGACACCGGCCCCGGCAACGGCCTTATCGACGATTGGGTGCAACAGCACAGTGGCGCGCGCTACGATGCCGATGGCGCGCTGGCCGGCGCCGGCCAGGTCCACGACGATGTGCTGACCGCCATGGCAGACATCGCCTTCTTCGACCAGGCCGGCCCCAAGTCACTCGACCGCGCCGATTTCTCCATTGCGCCGGCCCGCGGCCTCTCCGCGGCCGATGGCGCCGCCACGCTGACCGCCTTCACCGCCGAAACCGTCGCGCTCTCGCTGCGGAACGTGCCTGTGGTGCTCAACCGCCTGCTCGTCACCGGCGGCGGCCGGCGCAATCCCGTGCTGATGCGCATGATCGCCGATCGCACCGGCCTGCCAACCCAACCCGTCGAATCCGAAGGTTGGCACGGCGACGCGCTCGAAGCCCAGGCCTTCGCCTGGCTTGCCGTCCGTCATCTCAGGGGTCTGCCGCTCAGCTGGCCCGAAACCACCGGCGTGCCCGCGCCACAGACCGGCGGGCAAC
>JBKDAC010000264.1:0-5026 GCA_046316515.1 Sandaracinobacter sp.
ACATCGAGATCCGCGAGCTGCTGTCGAAGAAGACCGCCGAGGCCCGCGACCAGCTCGAAAAGCAGGGCTGACCCATGCCGATGCCCGGCCACGAGATCGAGGCAGCCATCAAGGCGGCGATTCCCGACGCCGAGGTCCGCCTGACCGACCTCGCCGGCGACGACGACCATTGGGCCGCCCATGTCGTGTCCGCGCAGTTCGCCGGGCTTTCGCGGGTCAAGCAGCACCAGCTCGTCTATGCCGCGCTCGGTGGCCGGATGGGCGGCGTGCTGCACGCCCTGCAACTGACAACCGCGGTCCCGGCAAGCGTTGCCGACTCCGCCTCCGCCTGACGGGAGCACATTCATGGACGCAACTTCGGAACGCATCGACAGCATCGTGAAGGGCCATGACGTGGTCCTGTTCATGAAGGGGACCCCGCTGTTCCCACAGTGCGGCTTTTCCAGCCGCGCCATTGCCATCCTGGAGCATCTGGATGTGCCCTTCCATTCGGTCGACGTGCTGCAGGACATGGAAGTTCGGCAGGGCATCAAGGCCTATTCCGACTGGCCGACCATTCCGCAGCTCTACGTGAAGGGCGAATTCGTCGGCGGTTCCGACATCATGATGGAGATGTTTGAGGCCGGCGAGTTGCAGGCCCTGATTGCGGACAGCGGCGTCAAGGCCGGCTGAGCCCCCAAGCGCCCCTCCCAAAGTCGCCCGCGTTGAATCAGATCAGCTTCGGCAACCTCTGGCCCGAGACGGTTGCGGTCGTGCGTCGCAATGCCGACCTATTGTGGCCGCTGACCGCTGCCTTCCTTTTCATGCCGCAGCTGTTGCTCGCACGCTATGCGGCAGACCGCGCGCCCGATCAGCTCTTCAAGGGCGAGGCTCTCTGGGCCGACTCCCTTGCGCTGGGCCTGCTGCTGGTCGTGTCCACGCTGGGGCAGTTGGTGATGGCCCGGGTCGTGGCCGGTGACGGAACGGGCACGCAGACGCTGGGCGCCGAGCTGCGGACGTCTGCCCTGCGCCTGCCGGCTGCGCTCGTGGTATTCTTCATTCTCCTGATTCTCTTCATGCTCGCCGCCTTCATCCCGGTAACGCTCGCCTTACTGATGGGCGGGGGCAATGCAGCGGCCGCCCTGGCGGCCGTCGTCGCGGGATTCTGGCTGGCCGCCCGGATGGGCATTGTCCTCCCCCTGCTGGCGACCGACCATCCAGAGCCCGTCTGGGCGATCAGCTCAGCCTGGCGGCTGACGAAGGGGTATGGCCTGCGTATCGCGGGCATGCTCGCGACACTGCTGTTTGGCTTCCTGCTGCTGGTGATCGGGATCCAGGGCATCGGGGCAGCCGTCGGGGTGATCTCCACTGTCGCGACCGGCGGCGATGCGACCGAATGGGGCATCGGGCGCTGGCTGTTCGAACTGATCGGCGCCGCGGCATCCGCCGCGATGGGAACCTTCTACATCGCCTTCCTGACGCTGCTCGCTCAGGCGCTGAAGGGCCAGGAAGCAGCAGCCGACTGATGCGGCCCGACATCGTGCTGGTGGTGGCGGTGGCCGACAATGGCGTGATCGGCCGCGACGGCGCCATGCCCTGGCACTTGCCGGCCGCCCTCAGGCACTTCAAGCGGCTCACCACCGGCAAGCCCGTGATCATGGGCCGCAAGACCTTCGAAGCGATCGGCAAACCGCTGCCCGGACGGCACAATATCGTGCTCACGCGCGACCGCAGCTGGGCAGCCGAGGGCGTGACCGTGGTGCCCAACCTTGCCGAGGCGATCGCAGCCGCCGGGCTGGACCCAAGGGCGCGCGCGGGCGAGATCATGGTGGTGGGCGGTTCCGAAATCTATGCCCAGGCAATGCCCATCGCGACCCGGGTCGAGCTGACGCGCATTCATGTGCAGCCCGATGGCGACACCCACTTCCCCGACCTCGATCCCGCCCAGTGGCGCGAGGTGGCGCGAACGGCCCATCCGGCCGAAGGCGACGCGCCAGCGCATGATTTCCTGACCTATGCGCGCGCCTGAGATGCCGGGATACTGCCGCCCTCTGGCCCATCGGGTCCAGTGCCGCTAACGGGCCTTCCATGAAAATTGTCGAAGGGCAGGGCACGGTCCCTGCAGAACTCAGGGGCGGGGCGCTGGCGCTCGGCAATTTCGATGGGGTGCACCGCGGCCACCAGGCCGTGATCGGCGCCGCGCTGCGGGCCGCCCGCGCTGCCGGCACGCCCGCGCTCGTTGCCACCTTCGATCCGCACCCCTCCCGCCATTTCCGGCCCGATTCCCCGCCCTTCGCACTCACGACCCCGGCCCAGAAGCTGAAGCTGTTCGAAGGGCTGGGTGTGGATGGCGCCATCGTCATTCCCTTCGATGCCGCGCTCGCCGGGCTGTCGGCGCAGGATTTCGCAAAGCAGTGGCTGGTGAACCGGCTGGGCATCTCGCGCGTCGTCACGGGCGAGGACTTCACCTTCGGCAAGGGGCGGTCCGGCTCTGCCGCGACCCTGGCCGATATCGGCCAAACGCTGGGCTTCTCGGCCGAGGCCGTCGCCCCTGTCGCGGCCTGCGCGGCGATCGTGTCGTCCACGCGCATCCGTCAGGCGCTTGTCGAAGGCGACATGCAGGCCGCCGCGACGCTTCTGACACGCCCCTTCACCATCGCCATGCCGGTGATCCACGGCGACAAGCGCGGCCGCACCATCGGCGTGCCGACCGCGAACCAGGAACTGGGGGATTATCTGCGGCCGCGCTATGGCGTCTACGCCGTGCGGGTGCGACTCCCCGATGGCAGCCTTGCGAACGGGGTCGCGAACCTAGGTATCCGGCCGATGTTCACCCCGCCGAAGGAACTGCTGGAAACCTGGATCCTCGACTGGTCGGGCGACCTCTATGGCCAGACGATCGAGATTCAGCTGGTGCGCTGGCTGCGCGGCGAAATGAAGCTGGATGGGCTGGACGCGCTGAAGGCCCAGATCGCGAAGGATGAACAGGCCGCGCGGGCAGTTCTGGCAGGGTAAAGCCGCAGGGCCCG
Source organism: Sandaracinobacter sp. (assembly GCA_046316515.1). Lineage (GTDB taxonomy): Bacteria > Pseudomonadota > Alphaproteobacteria > Sphingomonadales > Sphingomonadaceae > Sandaracinobacteroides. The sequence goes on from JBKDAC010000264.1 coordinate 3,009, forward strand.
AAAGGCCCCCCGCTTACGACACGATGCGGCTGCTTTCCTCGCGGACCAGCTGGCGCGCATAGGGCAGGCACTGGCCGCACTGGGGCCGGCATCCCAGACGCTGATAGGCCTCACGCTCGCAGCGGACGCCGCCGCGCGCAATCTCGCGGACCTGGGATTCCCGAAGCACATTGCACGAACAGACTATCATCGTGTCCCGGCCTGCCTGGTTCAGTGTCAGCCCGCCGCCGACCGGGCGAATCCCGGAGGCGTTCGGCTGTTGCGAGTGATATGCAATAGAATGGAAGGATGCAAGCGATTCTCAGCAGCATCTGGCTATCAGCAAAAGCCCCGCCGGGTTTACTATCTTGCGGCTCCGTAACTGGCAAAAGCTGTTGGAGCAGAAGGCAATCATTGATAACCATTGGCACAGGGTTGGTTCTTCGCAGGTTGCGCACCCGCAATCTGCTTCGGGGGATGGCAGGCCCATGCAAGGCAGGTCGCCGCTGTTGGCCGTGTGCGGCACACGGCCCGAGGTGGTCAAACTGGCCCCGGTGGTCCGGGCCCTTCGTGGCAAGGGGCATCGCGTCGTGCTCGTGATGACGGGCCAGCACCCCGATCTCGCGCCGCGCATGCTGCGCGAAGTCGATCTGCAACCCGATGTCGATCTGGGCGCCTGCGCCCCCGGTATGGCGCCCTCCCAGCAGCTTGCCGGCATCATCGCCCGCCTGTGTCCGGTGATCTCTGCCTGGCGGCCCCAGCTTGCCATCGTGCAGGGCGACACAGTCTCCACCCTGGCGGGCGCGCTCAGCGCGGCCTATGCCCGCGTGTCGATCGCGCATGTCGAGGCGGGGCTCCGCACCAATGATTTCGACGAGCCGCATCCCGAAGAGCTGCACCGCACCCTCGTCAGCCCGATCGCAAGCCTGCATTTCGCGCCCACCCGCCATGCGGCCGCTGCCCTGCGGCGCGAAGGGGTTGATCCCGCGCGCATCCACGTCACCGGCAACAGCGGGATCGATGCCCTGCTTGCCACGTCCGAACGGCTGGATGCCGATCCGTCGCTCGCCGCAGACCTCGCCGTCCGCTTCCCCTATGTCGCCCGCCCGCGCCGCCCCCTGGTGTTGGTAACGGTGCACCGGCGCGAGAATCACGGCCGGCGCCTGCACGCGATTGCCGCCGCCCTCGCGCGCCTTGCCGGCTTCTGCGAGGCGGAGATCGTGCTGCCGCTGCATCCCAATCCCGCCGTGCAGCAGGTGCTGCGCGACAAGCTCGACGGTCTGGAGGGCGTCCACCTGATCCCGGCGGTAGACCATGTGACGATGGTGTGGATAATGCGCCAGGCACAGGTGTTGCTGACGGATTCGGGCGGGCTGCAGGAAGAGGCGCCCATGCTGGGCCTCAGAACCCTTGTGCTGCGGCAGACGACCGAGCGGTCGGAGGCATTGGCCGTGGGGGCTGCCGAACTGGTCGAGCTGCAGGCCGACAGCATCGTCTCGGCCGTCCGGCGGACGCTGCTGCGCAAGCCCATGCGGCCGGTCCTCCCCTTCGGCGACGGCCACGCATCCGATCGGATCGCCGCCATCATCCACGACTGGCTGGGCTATTCGCCCGGCACCAGCCGCGAGGTGTCGCTGGCGCCCTAGGCAGGCTGCTCCAACGCCCCAAGCCTGGCCATCAGCGGCAGGAAATCGGGAAAGCTGGTGTTGATGGGCGCCCGGTCGTCCACCTCGATCGGCGCGCGGGCAATCAGCGACAGCACGGCAAAGCTCATCGCGATGCGGTGATCCAGATGCGTGGTGACAAAGGCGCCCCCGGCGACAGGCTCTCCGCCGCTGCCGTCGATGATCAGGCCGTCGGGCAGTTCCTCCACGCGCACGCCGGCCGCCCGCAGGCCCATCGCCATGGCCGAGATGCGGTCGCTTTCCTTCACGCGCAGCTCCGCGATTCCGCGCCTGATGGTCCGCCCACGGGCCAGGGCCGCCGCCCCGAACAGGAGCGGATCGTCGTCGAGACTCGGGGGCGCGACAGCCGGCGGC
>JBKDAC010000265.1:0-509 GCA_046316515.1 Sandaracinobacter sp.
CTGCGAAAAGAAGGCGAGCGCACCGTCAGCGGCCTCTGGGACCTCATCGGCAAGCTCGTCGACATCTTCCAGCCCACCGAATGCGCCAACTACTTCAGCTCCTGCGGATATGATGCAAACTGATCGGAAAACGCTCTAGCGGAACAGTGTAAAGTTGCCATCTCGCTTTCAGCCCAAACCTTTCTGTCTTCAATAGCGGTCCCTGAGTCCTCTCCTTCAGAAGGGCAGGCAAGCCCGCGGCAACCAGTCCAGAAGCGGCTCAAGGGCCCATAGGCCCGTGCGGGGGTGCAGGGGGCGGCGCCCCTTGCTATTGGCGAGTACTGGGGGCGGGCTTGCGGGGCGTTTGTTTCTGCTGACGGTTAGCGGCCCCGCATCTCGTGCGGGGCGACGGGCTTCTTTGGGGCGGTTGGATCAAGGGACGGCCGACGGCAAAGCCGCCGAGTCCGTCGGAAGTTGCAACAGGCAAAGACAGGTTGCGGGCTAAGCCCGCTCGTCGGACGGGTTCGCGG
>JBKDAC010000266.1:0-388 GCA_046316515.1 Sandaracinobacter sp.
CCCCGAGATGCTGGGGGAACCGCAGTTCGCCGCCCGACATTACATCGTCGAGGTTGATCAGCCTGTCTTCGGGTAGGTGAAGATGAAGAACGCCTTCCCGAAGCGCTCAGAGACCCCGGGGAGCGTGCGCTGGCCGGGTCCGGCCCGCGGTGCGCAGACCCGGGAGGTCCTGGAGGGGCTGGGCGTCGACTCTGGCCGGCTGGCGGACCTCGCAGCGCGGAAGATCACCGCCATTCCCTGATCACCCCGAGACCGCCCGGTCGTCAGCGTGGATGACCGGCCCCTCGGAATAGCCGAGGGTCGCCTCGACGGCGGCAGAGCTGAGGCCGCAGATCCGCACGGCGTCGTCGGAGTCGTAGCGGCTGAGGCCCCGGGCCACTTCCTGACC
>JBKDAC010000267.1:0-16015 GCA_046316515.1 Sandaracinobacter sp.
TACCTTGTCGGCACCATGATCGAACTGCCGCGCGCGGCGCTGAGGGCCGGCGAAATTTCGGCCAATGCCGAGTTTTTTTCGTTCGGAACCAACGACCTGACGCAGACGACGCTGGGGATCAGCCGCGACGATGCGGCCCGCTTCCTGGGCGATTATGTGGAGGCTGGCATCTATCCGCGCGACCCCTTCGTCAGCCTGGACACCGACGGCGTGGGCGAGCTGGTGCAGATTGCCGCCGAGCGGGGGAAGGCTACTCGTGCGGGCCTGAAGCTTGGCATCTGCGGCGAGCATGGAGGCGACCCCTCCACGATCGACTTCTGCGAGGGCCAAAGCCTTGATTATGTGAGCTGTTCGCCCTGGCGCGTGCCGATTGCGCGCCTGGCCGCAGCCCAGGCGGCGCTGCGCCGGAAATGACCCCTGGTGCGCTGGAGGGCGTGAAGGTTCTGGACCTGTCGCGCGTGCTGGCAGGGCCTTATGCGGCGCAGATGCTGGGCGATCTTGGCGCCGATGTGATCAAGGTGGAACGCCCCGGAAAGGGCGACGACACCCGCAGCTGGGGGCCGCCCTGGTCGGTGAACGCAGACGGAAGTCGCGGAAATGCCAGTTATTTCTTTTCTGCCAACCGCAACAAGCGGAGCTTGGCGCTGGATTTCCACACGCCCGAGGGCCGCGCGGTGCTGGAGCGGCTGTTCGCCTGGGCGGATGTGGTGGTGGAGAATTACAAGCCCGGCGACCTCGACCGCTTTGGCCTGGACCATGGAAGTGTTCGCCAGCGTTTTCCGGGACTTGTCTGGTGCTCCATCACCGGGTTCGGGCATTCCAGCCCCGATGCGCACCGGGCCGGATATGATTTCATGATCCAGGCCGAGGGCGGATTGATGGACATCACCGGTGAGGCCGGGGGGCGCCCTCTGAGGGCCGGCGTGGCGGTTGCCGACCTGACGACGGGCATGATGGCGGTGACCGCGATCCTGGCCGCTTTGCATCACAAACATCACAACTTACCCGAAAATGGCGGGGGCCAGGGCCAGCATATCGACATGGCCCTGTTCGATGTGCAGCTGGGTTGGCTTGCGAACCAGGGCACCAGCTGGCTGATGGGGGGCGTGGAGCCCGCCCGGATGGGGAACCAGCATCCATCGATCGTGCCCTATCAGGATTTCGCGACCGCCACCCGGCCGATCGCGCTGGCGGTGGGGAATGACCATCAGTTCGCGATCTTTGCCCGGCTGGTGGGTCGTGGGGATTGGGTTGAGGACCCCCGCTTTGCAACCAGCGCGGCGCGCGCCGCCAACCGGGCCGTGCTGGTGCCCGAAGTGCAGGCGATCCTGCTGACCCGGCCGGCCGAGGCGTGGCTTGCGTTGCTGTCGGAGGCGCAGGTGCCGGCGGGGCCCATCAACACGGTGCGGCAGGCGCTGGAAAGCCCGCAGGCGACCGCCCGCGGGATGGTGGTGGAACAGACCCATCCCGCGATGGGCGCGGTGCGCACCATTGCCCAGCCGCTGGCGCTGACGGCCACCCCGCCCGCCTATCGCCGGCCCCCGCCCATGGTGGGGGAACACAGCCGCGAGATCCTGGCCGAGCTGGAGCTTGACGCGCACGAGATCGACGCACTGGTGGCAGGCGGCGTGATCGGGGCCTGATGGCGGAGCCGCAATTCCACCTGCCCGAGGCCGCGATCATCGGCAGGGAGGAGATGCCGGACGGCGCCACGATCCGCACGCTGGTGCTGATGCACGCGCGGCCGGTCGCGAACCTGCTGCTGCTGACAGGCCGGGCCGATTTCCACGAGAAATGGGCCGATGCGATCCACAGCCTGTGGGAGGCGGGCTTTTCCATCGCCAGCTTTGACTGGCGCGGGCAGGGCGGGTCGACCCGGCTGACGGACAGCGGTGCGGGCCATATCGACAGCTTCGACACCTGGCTTGCCGATCTGGACCGGCTGACGGACTGGGCGTTGAAGGCATTGCCGGGTCCGCGCTGGCTGGCGCTGGGGCACAGCACGGGCGGGCATCTGCTGACGCGCTGGGTGGCGGACCCGGCACGCGCGGCGCTGCCGTTCCGGAAGGAGCTGGATGGGGTGGTGCTGGCGGCACCCTTCTTTGGCCTGGGCGGGCCGGTGGCTGTGCGCACCGCGGCGCTGTCGGTTGCGCCCTTTCAGGTGGCGCGCGGGCGAGCGGCGGATTTTGCCTGGGGGCAGACGCCCTATGGCGCCATCCAGCGGCGGCCCGAACGGCAGCTGCTGCTGACCGGCAGCCGTGCCCATTTCGAGGATGAAGGGCTGTGGGTGGAGGCGCACCCCGAGCTTGCGACAGGCGGCGTGAGCTGGGGCTGGATCAACGCCTTTGCCGAATCGCGCCGCAAACTGGAGGCCTTGCCACTGGAACGGCTGGACCTTCCGGTGCGGATGCTGCTGGCGGCGCGCGAGAAGCTGGTCGACAACAAGGCGGCGATCCGGGTTGCGACCCGGATGGCCGCCTGCCGCACCCATATCGTGCCGAGTGCGGCACATGAACTGTTGCGTGAGGCCGAGCCCGCACGGCACGAGGCGCTGCAGCAGATTCGTGACTTTGCGTTGGAGGTAGCGAGATGAGCTTCGACATGCTGATCATCGGGGCCGGGATCGGCGGGGCCTCGCTGGCCCATGCGCTGATGGTGGCAGAGACCGGCCTGAAGCTCGGCATCCTGGAGGGCGAAGAGCAGCCCGGGTTCCACACCACCGGCCGGTCGGCGGCCTTCTATGCCGAGACCTATGGCGGGCCGACGGTGCAGCCGCTGACGAGCGCCTCGAAGCGCTTCTTCGAATGCCCGCCGCCGGGCTTTTCCGAAACCGCGATCGTGTCACCGCGCGGGGCGCTGCATATCCGCCATGCCGATGCGCCGGGCACCTTGAAGGCGCTGGAAGTGGAGTTCCGGCAGGGCCGTGTTGCCCACCAGCGGCTGGGGCCCGAGGGAATTTTGAAACTGGTGCCCTTCCTGAAGCCGGAATGGACGCAAACCGCCATCTGGGAGCCGGGCTGTTCCGATATCGACGTCGCCGGGCTGCACCAGGCCTATCTGCGCGCGGCCCGCCGGGCCGGGGCGACGCTGGTGACGAATGCGCGGGCGGAGAGGATTCGCCGCACGGACGGTCAGTGGGTGGTAGAGACGCCGGCGGGCAGCTTTTCGGCAGCCATGCTGGTGAATGCCGCCGGCGCCTGGGCGGATGCGGTGGCTGAACTGGCGTATGTCGCGCCGATCGGGGTGCAGCCCTTGCGGCGGACCATCGTGGTGACCGAGGTGCGGCCCGATGCGCCCGCCGACCTGCCGGTGGTGATGGATGCGGGCGGATCCTTGTACTTCAAGCCGGATGCCGGCCGCCTGTGGATCAGCCCGCATGACGAGACCCCCGATGTGCCGCACGATGTGCAGCCCGACGAAATGGACATGGCGATCGCGCTCGATCGGTTCGAGCAGATGTGCGACTGGCCGATCCGGCGGCTGGCATCGAAATGGGCGGGGCTGAGGAATTTCGCGCCTGACCGGCAGCCGGTGCTGGGGCCGGACCCTGCGGAGCCGTCGTTCCACTGGTGTGCCGGGCAGGGCGGCTGGGGGATCCAGACCGCGCCGGCAGCCGCTGCCATCGGGGCCGCCCACCTGCTGGGACGGCCGGTGGAGGCCCATTATGCCGGGATCGACTGGGCGCCCTATCTGCCGGCCCGATTTCGCTGAGAAAGGCACCGTCGAAGCGTGGCGGTTTGCGATGGGCGGTTTGCGACGGGCGGTTTGCGACGGGCCGTTTGCCGGGGCTTCCGGGGCGGCCGTGCTTGGGCTAGCGCGGTGCCCGCATGCTTTTCGGTTGTTCAGGCCCATTGCCAGCCGCTGTGCTTCGTTTGCCACCCACACCAGATATGGTAAGGTTTTCCCTGATATGTCCAAGATGTTGAAATTCTCGGTTCTTTTTGCGGCCACGCTGGCGCTGGCTGCCTGTGATTCGGGCACCTCGACCGCGGTGCCCGCTGCCAAGACCGGCGCCGCCAAGCCGGCCGCGACCGACTGGACCAAGACCGTGGTGCAGACGCCCGAAGGCGGCTTCCGCATGGGCAATCCGGACGCCAAGGTGAAGCTGGTGGAGTTCGCCTCGCTCACCTGTTCGCACTGCCGGGATTTCCACAGGGAATCCGCACCGCTGAAGAGCAACTTCGTGAAGAGCGGCCAGGTGTCGCTGGAATACCGGCCCTTCATGCTGAACATCTATGACTTTGCGGCGACCAAGCTTGCGATCTGCGAAGGGCCCGACCGCTTTTTTACCTGGGTCAACCAGCTGTACACCAATAGCGAGGCCTGGATCACGCCATTCACCAAGCTGAGCGAGGCGGACATCAATCCGCTGCGGAGCCTGCCGCCCGCCGAGCAGATCAAGGGGCTGGCGACCGCCGGCAAGCTGAACGAGTTTGCCAAGGCCCGCGGGCTTCCGGGCGCCAAGTTCGACGCCTGTATGTCGGATGCGGCGAGCTTCGAGGCGCTGACCAAGCGCCAGCAGGTGGCCATGGACACCTATCGGATTGCCGGTACGCCGACCTTCCTGCTGAACGGCAAGAAGATCGAGGGCACGACCTGGGCCGCGATCGAGCCGCAGATCAAGGAAGCCCTGTAAACTTGGCACGGTCTGTCGGATGAAGTTCGCGAAGCTGAGGCTTTCGGGCTTCAAGTCGTTCGTGGAGCCGACCGAGCTGGTGATCCGGCAGGGGCTGACAGGCGTTGTTGGCCCCAATGGTTGCGGCAAATCCAACCTGCTGGAAGCGTTGCGCTGGGTGATGGGCGAAAGCTCTGTCCGGTCGCTGCGCGTGGCCGCCGGCGGGTCGGGCATGGACGATGTGATCTTTGCCGGGACGGCAAAGCGCCCGAGCCGGGATCTGGCCGAAGTGCGGCTGATGCTGGACAACAGTGGGCGGACTGCGCCGGCCGAGTTCAACGGCGGCGACGAGATCGAGGTGAGCCGGGCGATCGTGCGGGGCGAGGGCTCCACCTATTCGCTGAACGGGCGTGAGGTCCGTCTGAAGGATGTGCAGCTGCTGTTCGCGGACGCGGCCACGGGTGCACATTCGCCCGCGCTGGTGAGCCAGGGCCGGGTGGCGGCCATCATCAATGCCAAGCCGCAGGAGCGGCGCCAGCTGCTGGAGGAGGCGGCGGGCATCTCGGGCCTGAACGTGCGGCGGCGTGAGGCGGAGCTGCGGCTGCGCGCTGCGGATGCCAATCTGGTGCGGCTGGACGATGTGATGAAGGGCGCCGAGGCCCAGGCCCAAGGCCTGAGGCGGCAGGCGAAATCGGCGCAACGCTATCGCGAGCTGTCGGACCGGATCCGTGGCTGCGAGGCCGGGCTGCTGCGGCTGCAGTGGGCGGCGGCGGTGGAGGCCCTGCAGGCGGCCGAGCGGGAGCTGCGCGACGCGGATGCAAGGCTGGCCGAGGCGGTGCAATCGGCCGCGCGGGCAGCAACGGCGCAGGCGGATGCGGCGGCCGGATTGCCGGCGAAGCGGCAGGCGGAGGCCGCGATCGCCGCGACAGTGCAGCGGCTGACGACGGAGCGGGCGACCCTGCTGGCCGAGCGCCAGGGGTTGGTGAAGCGACTGGCAGACCTTTCGACCGCACTGGGAAATGCCGGCGCCGATGCCGAGCGCGAGCGGGCGCGGGCGCGGGATTCCGCGGCGACCCAGGCGCGGCTTGGCGAGGAGCTGGACGGGCAGGGGGCAGCCCAGGCCGAGGCGGCCCGGATGATGGAGCCCCAGGCCGCCGAGGTGCGCAGCGCTGAACAGGCCGCGACCGAGGCCGAGCGGGCGCTGGCGACGGCGGTGGAGGCCCATGCCGCGCTGGTGGCCGAGGCGCGCAGCGTGCGGGCGCAGGCGGAAGCCGCGCGGGGCCGGGCCGAGCGGCTGGAGGGCGAGCGCAAGCGGCTGCAGGCGGAGCTGGACCGGCTGAAGGCGGGTGGATCGGGCGTGCAGCTGGAGGCGCAGCTGGCTGAGGCGGAGGCCGCGCTGGCCGCGCGGACGGCGGAGGTGGAGGTGGCCGCGACGGCGATCGGCAAGGCCGAACGCGCGGCCCAGGCGGCGCGCGCGGCGGCCGAGACGGTGGAGCGGGCGCTGGCCGTGGCGCGCACGGAGGTTGCGAGCCTGGAGGCCGAGGCGGCGGCGCTGGAGCGGTTGCGGACGAGCAAGCAGGCCTCGGCCGGGGCGGGCGCGCGGGCCGCCATCTCGGCACGGCCGGGGTTCGAGGCGGCGGCTGCTGCCGCATTGGGCGATGATCTGAACGCGGGGCTGGGGGCGCCAGAGAAGCCGGCACGGCACTGGCTGTTGGTAGGGGCCCGGGCCGACGACCCCGCGCTGCCGCCGGGCTGTGCGCCCTTGTCGGCGCAGGTGACGGCACCGGCCGAGCTGACGCGGCGGCTGGCGCAGGTGGGCGTGGTGGACGGCGCGCCGGATGCGGCCGCGATTGCCGCGCTGCGGCCGGGGCAGCGGCTGGTTTCGCGCGACGGGTGGCTGTGGCGCTGGGACGGGTTTGTGGCGCCGCCGGGGGGGCAAGCCGCAGCGGTTGCCGAGGCGCTGGCGCAGGACAATCGCCGGCGGGAGATTGCCGAGGGGTTGGAGGCGCCGCGGGCGCGGGTGGCAGCGGCGGAAGCCGAGCTTGCCGCACAGAAGGACACCCAGGCCAAGGCGCAGGGCGCCGAGCGCGAGGCACGGGCAAAGCGGGCGGAGGCCGAGCGGGCGCGGGCGGCCGAGGCGGTGATGGCGGCTGAGCTGTCGCAGGGCGAGCTGGATCGGGCGGCGCGGGCGGCCGAAGCGCGGGTGGCGGACGGCCGCGAGGCGCGGGCGACGCTTGCGGCGCGGGTGGAGCAGCTGCGTGAGAAGGTTTCCGAACTTGTGGGTGACGCGCGCGAGCGATTCGGGGCGCGGCCGCAGGAGCTGGAGGCAGCCGATGGGGCTGATGCCGGGGCTCTGGAGCAGCGGCTGGTGGCCATGCGGGCCGAGCGCGAGCGAATCGGGGTGGTGAACCTTCGGGCCGACATCGAGCTGGCCGAGATCGAGGCGGTGCTGGCCGAGCAGACGCGCGAGCGGGACGAGCTGGATACGGCGATCAACCGGCTGCGTGGGAGCATCGGGACGCTGAACCGCGAGGGGCGGGCGCGGCTGATGGCCGCCTTTGCCGAGGTGGACCGGCATTTCCGCGAGCTGTTCGTGACGCTGTTCGGGGGAGGATCGGCCGAGCTGACCATGATCGAGAGCGACGACCCGCTGGAGGCGGGGCTGGAGATCCGGGCGCAGCCGCCGGGGAAGAAGCTGCAGTCGCTGTCGCTGCTGTCGGGCGGGGAGCAGGCGCTGACGGCGATTGCGCTGATCTTTGCCCTGTTCCGCACCAACCCGGCGCCGATCTGCGTGCTGGACGAAGTGGACGCGCCGCTGGACGACGCGAATGTGGAGCGATTCACGCGGCTGCTGCAGCATATGGCGGACGCGACCGACACGCGCTTCCTGATCGTGACGCACAATGCGGTGACGATGGCAGCCATGCATCGGCTGTATGGCGTGACCATGGGCGAGCCGGGTGTGAGCCAGCTTGTCTCGGTGGAACTGCGCGAGGCAGAGCAGCTGGTGGCGGCCTGAGTTCGCTGCGCTGCGGCATTGCTGGGGCTGCAATGCTTGACGCGGCGGCGAGGCCCCTCTAACGGAACCCCGCTTCGGCGGCTCTTGGGGTCGGCGGAGCCCTAGGCGATTTTCCGCTGATGGCCGACCTGTTCTAGCGAAGGGCCTGGCTCTTGCCCGATCCTGCCGACAAGTCCGACCTCGACAAGCTCGGGGCGCGGTTGGAAGCAGCCAAGGCAAGGCATACGCCCGAGCCGCGCGACGTCGCCATCTCGGCACTTGCCCAGGGCACCCGCCATGCCTTCGAGATCGCAGCCACCACCATTGTCGGCGCAGGGATCGGGTGGATGCTCGATCGCTGGTTGCAGACAGGGCCCTGGATGTTCCTGCTGTTCCTGTTGCTGGGCATCGCAGCGGGTTTCTGGAACCTGATCAAGGCGGTGAATGTCGAAGCAGCCGCAGTCCGTTCCCGGGCTGCGGACCGGAAAGCACTAGAGAAGCAGGGACGCGAGTAGCCACGTGGCAAATCCGCTCGAGCAGTTTCAGATCAAGCGCCTGGCCGAGCTGCCGCTCGGTGGCCTCGATGCTGCGTTCACCAACGCCTCGCTGTTCATGCTTATCGCGCTGGGGCTGATCCTGTCTTTCTTCTGGCTGGGCACGCGCAACGCGGCGCTGGTGCCGAACCGCTGGCAGGCGGCGCTGGAGGGGATGACCGGGTTCATCACCGACATGGTGGACGAGAATATCGGGCCCAAGGGCCGCGCCTTTGTGCCTTTCATCTTCTCGCTGTTCATCTTCATTCTGTTTGCCAACATTATCGGCCTGTTCCCCTGGACCTTCACGGTGACCAGCCACATCGCCGTCACCTTTGCCTTTGCGGCGCTGATCTTCCTGATCTGCGTGTTGGTGGGGATTGCAAAGCACGGCTTTCACTTCTTCTCGCTGTTCGTGCCGGCGAACACGCCGGCCGTGCTGCTGCTGCTGATCGTGCCGATCGAGCTGATTTCCTTCCTGTCGCGACCGCTGACGCTGAGCATTCGTCTGTTCGCCAACATGACGGCGGGGCATATCCTGCTGAAGGTGTTCGCGGGCTTCGTGATTTCGCTGGGGGCGGCCGGCGGCATCTATGCCGCGATTGCGCCGTTGCCCTTCATGATGACGATCGCCTTCTATGCGCTGGAGCTGATCGTGGCGGTTGTGCAGGCCTATGTCTTTGCCCTGCTGACCTGCATTTATCTGAATGATTCCATCAACCTGCATCACTGATTTACGCAAGAAAAGGACTGATAACATGGACGCAGAAGCCGCAAAGCTGCTCGGAGCCGGCATCGCCTCGATCGGCATGGGTCTCGCCGCCATAGGCGTGGGCTTGCTGTTCGCGATGTTCCTCTCGGGTGCTCTTCGCAACCCGGCCGCCGCTGACAGCCAGCGCCCGAACCTGATCTTCGGCTTCGCCGTGACCGAAGCGCTTGGCATCTTCGCGTTCCTCGTCGCCCTGCTGCTGCTGTTCGCGGTCTGATCCTGACCGGGCTCTAGCGGAGGCAAGTGATGCCCCAGTTCGACTTCTCCCAGGCGCTGCCGCAGATCCTGTGGTTGACGCTTGTCTTCGGGCTTCTCTACCTGATCGTACGTGGGCTGCTGCCGCGCGTGCAGACGGTGGTGGAGAACCGGCGCGAGCGGATTGCGGCCGACCTGCGTGAAGCGGAAGCCGCGCGCAACGCGGCTGAGGCAGCGACCAGCGGCGGCTCCTCGGCCATGGCCGAGGCGCGCGGTCGGTCGCTGGCCGTGACGGGCAAGGCGCGGGATGCGGCCAATGCCGCGACCGCGGCGAAACTGGCGCAAGTTGATGCGGACCTGAAGGCGAAGGCGGATGCCGCCGCCCAGAGCCTGTCGGCCCAGCGCGTGGCGGCTGTTGCCGAATTGGACAAGGTCGCCTCGGAAGCGGCGATCGACCTGGTGAAGCGGGTCGCCGGCCTTGATGTCTCCAACGATGAAGCGGCTGCTGCCGTGAAGAAGGTGGCCTGATGGCCGAGACTGCTCCCGCCTTTGAACCGGTTTCGGGCGATGTGCCCGAAGTCGCGGACCATGGCCCGGCGGCTACCGGAACGGTGGCCGAGGCCGAACATGCAGCGGCGCACGAGACCTTCTTGGGTCTCGACAGCTATGCCTGGGTGGGCGCTGCCTTCCTGTGCTTCGTGCTGCTGCTGTGGAAGCTTGGCGCCTTCCGGATGATCGGCACCTCTCTGGATGCGCAGGCTGTGAAGGTGAAAGCGGACCTGGCGGAAGCGGCCCAGCTGAAGGCCGAGGCTGAGGCCATGAAGGCGAAGGCTGCGGCCGATGCCGCAGACGCCGAGGCCAGCGCGAAGGCGATGCTCGCCAACGCCGAAGTCGAGGCGAAGCGGATCGTCGAGCAGGCGACGGTGTCTGCCGAGGAAGCGATTGCGCGCCGCACCCGGCTGGCCGAGGACCGCATCGCGGCCGAAGCCCGCGGTGCCGAGGCTGAGCTTCGGGCGCGTGCCGCCGAGATCACGGTGAAGGCGGCCGAAGCGATCCTGGCGGGCAAGACCAAGGAACTGGCCGGGCTGACCGACGCCGCCATCGCCGGTCTCGACCGGCGCTGATTGCAGGGGCGCGGCCATGGCCGTCCCCCTTCTTGCGACAAGCTACAACATTCGGAAGGCTGTTGGCGGAGACCTCCGCCGCCGGCCGGAACGCATCATGGATGTGCTGGCCGAGATCGGCCCCGACATCGTGGTGCTTCAGGAAGCCGACCGCCGCCTGGGCGCGCGGATCGCGGCCCTGCCGCCCCAACTTGTGCGCCAGCATGGCTGGAATCCCGTTCCCCTGGGCGTTCGCCCGGCCTCCATCGGCTGGCATGGCAATGCCATATTGGCGGGCCCACGCGCGGTGCTGCAGGGCCATGCCCGGATCGAGATTCCGGCCCTGGAGCCGCGCGGGGCGGTGCTGGCCGAGTTCGAGGTCGATGGGACGCCCATCCGCGTCGTGGGCATGCACCTGGACCTGTCGGGCCTGATGCGCCGGCGCCAGGCCCATGCGATCCTGCAGGCCATCGCTGCGCGCGGCCGGATGCCCACGCTGCTGATGGGGGACCTGAACGAGTGGCGGGCCGCTGCCGGCTGCATCGCCGACTTTGCCGTGGACCATCACCTTGTGCCCACCGGGCACAGTTTCCCGGCGTCCGGGCCCCTGGCCGCGCTGGACCGCATCTTCCTGTCGGATGACCTGTCGGTGGTTGATTCGGGGGTGCACCGCAGCCCGCTCGCCGCCCGCGCATCGGACCATTTGCCCACCTGGGTCAGGCTTCACCTGCCTGGAGCGCGTTGACAGGGCCGCTCCGGTCCCTTCAATCGCCTGATGGGTCCGTTGCAGCTTGGCCTGCTGGCGACAGCCGGTGTCCTTGGCGCGCTTCTTGCGGCCGGCCTGCTGCTGCGCCTGTTGTTCCCGCTTCCGCCCCTGCCGCCCCGCCCTGACAGCCGGGCGCTGGACGGCGCGGACACCCGGCTCGGGCGGGCGCTGGGGATGGCGGCTGCGGACCATCCCGGGAAAAGCGGTGTGCTTCTGCTCTCGGACGGGTGCGAGGCCTTTGCGGCGCGCGGTGCGCTTGCGCGGCTGGCTGAGCGCAGTCTCGATCTGCAATATTATATCTGGCACGGTGACGTGTCGGGGCTGCTGCTGCTGGGGGAGTTGCTGGCGGCGGCCGACCGGGGCGTGCGGGTGCGCCTGCTGCTGGACGACAATGGAACGACCGGACTGGACCGCGAACTGGCCGCGCTGGACCAGCATCCGCTGATTGAGTTGCGGCTGTTCAACCCGTTCGTGATCCGCCGGCCCAAGGCGGTCGGCTATATCATGAACTTCCGGCGGCTGAACCGGCGGATGCACAACAAGGCCTTCATCGCCGATGGCAGCGCGGCGGTGATCGGCGGCCGCAATGTGGGCGACGAATATTTCGGGGCCAGCGCGGAAAGCCTGTTTGAGGACCTGGACCTGCTGGGCGTGGGGCCCGTCGTGGCGGCGCTGGCGGCGGATTTCGATCGCTACTGGGTGGCGCGGTCAAGCTATTCGCTGGGAGCGATCCTGCCGCCTGCGGTGCCTGGCGCGCTGGAGGCCGTGCGCGCCGAGCTGGCGGCGGCGGCGCAGGGGCCGCTGACGGCGGACTATACGAAGGCGATCAGGAGCAATGTCGCCGAGCAGCTGGTGCGCGGGGAGCCGCCCGCCTTTGAATGGACCAACGTCGCGATGCTGTCGGACGATCCGGCGAAGGGCGAGGGGGCCGTCGCCGAGACGGACCTTCTGGCGAGCCGGCTGATTGCCCGGGTGGGCACGCCGGACAAACGGCTGTCGCTGGTGTCGGCCTATTTCGTGCCGGGGAACGACGGGAGTGCGGCGCTGGTCAATCTGGCGCGCGAAGGCGTCGAGGTGGACGTGATGACCAATGCGCTGGAGGCGACCGATGTGGCCGCCGTCCATGCCGGCTATGCCCGGCACCGCGCCGCCCTGCTGACAGCCGGGGTGCGGTTGTGGGAGCTGAAGGCCGCGCCCGGCGGCCGCACCCGGCTGCGGCTTGGGATCGGCAGCGGGCCCCGCGGTGGCGGACGCCGGCCGGTGGTGGTGGCGAGTGGATCGTCGCTGCATGCCAAGACATTCGCGGTGGACGGCGAGCGGCTGTTCGTGGGCAGCTTCAACTTCGATCCGCGCTCGGTCGCGCTGAACACCGAGCTGGGCTTCCTGGTGGACAGCGGCAGGATGGCGGGTGCCCTGCACGAGGCCTTTGATGCAGGTTTCGGCGCCAGGGCCTATGCGGTGCGGCTGGCTGAGGGCGGGGGGCTGTGCTGGGTGGAGCAGACACCCGATGGCGAAGTCGTGCACCATCGGGAGCCCGGCACGCGGCTGCACCAGCGCGCGATGGTCGGCTTTCTGGCGCTGCTGCCGTTCGAATGGCTGCTGTAGGGTTTTTTGCGCTCACGGGCGAAGCCCTCCGCGAAGGGCGCGGCACTTGCCGCGGCGCGCTGTCGCGCTTGCGGGCCGTTGGCCCGGTTTCATGCGCTGAGGGCTACGCCCGTGCGCGCAAGATCAACCCGGCGCGCCGGCCTGCTGGTGGTGGCGGATCACTTCGTTGATGATGAAGCGGAGGAATTTTTCGGAGAATTCAGGGTCGAGGTCTGCCTCGGCAGCGAGGCGGCGGAGGCGGGCGATCTGTTCGTCCTCGCGGCCCGGGTCTGCCGGGGGCAGGCCGTGGCTGGCCTTGAAGGCGCCGACCTTCTGGGTGATCTTGAAGCGTTCGGCGAGCATCATCACCAGGGCGGCATCGATGTTGTCGATCGACCTGCGATATTCTGCCAGTTTACCCTGTGCCGAGCCGTCCCGCGACATGAAGACCCTTTCCTTGGTAAGCCTGAGAGCCTAGCGCGATGGAAGCATGACTGCCACCGTCCACCCCCTCCGCTCCGAAAAGCCCAGCCTGAAGCCGTTGACGGCGCTGGTGGCACCCGGGTTGAACGCCGTCAACCGCGTGATCCTGGATCGCATGCAGAGCGAGGTGGCGCTGATCCCCGAGCTGGCCGGCCACCTGATCGCCGGCGGGGGCAAGCGCCTGCGTCCGATGCTGACGCTGGGCTGTGCCGCGGCGCTGGAATATCAGGGTGATCGGCACCACAAGCTGGCGGCCGCTGTGGAGTTCATCCACACCGCCACGCTTTTGCACGACGATGTGGTGGACGGATCCGACCTGCGGCGCGGGCGGGCGACCGCGAACACCATCTGGGGCAATGAGGCGAGCGTGCTGGTGGGGGATTTCCTGTTCTCCCGCGCGTTCGAACTGATGGTGGAGGACGGCAGCCTGAAGGTGCTGAAGGTGTTGAGCCATGCCTCGGCCGTGATCGCGGAGGGCGAGGTGCACCAGCTGACCGCCCAGCGCGTGGTGGAGACGGGCGAGGACAGCTATCTGAAGATCATCCAGGCGAAGACGGCCGCGCTGTTTTCGGCAGCCTGCCAGATCGCCGCCGTGGTGGCCGAGAGGGACGAGGCGACCGAGGCCGCGCTGGAGGCCTATGGTCGCAACCTGGGCATCGCCTTCCAGCTGGTCGACGATGCGATCGACTATGTGTCGGACGCGGAGACGATGGGGAAGGATATCGGCGATGACTTCCGCGACGGGAAGGTGACCCTGCCTGTTATCCTGGCCTATGCGCGCGGTGACGAAGCGGCGCGGAAATTCTGGCAGCGGGCGATGACCGGCCGCGCCAATGGCGAGGCGGAGCTGGCCGAGGGCATTGCGCGGCTGCACGCGACCGGCGCGATTGCCGACACCATGGCGCGGGCGCGGCTCTATGGCAGCCGGGCGATCGATTCGCTGGCGCGGCTGCCGCAGACGGCGGCACGCTCGGCGCTGATCGAGACCGTCGAGTTTGCGATCCAGCGCGCCTATTGAGCCCGCGCGCGGAGGCGCGCAAACTGCCTTGGCTGCCACCGGGTTGCCGGTGCTGGAGGTTCTGCCCGAACTGCATGATGCGCTGGGCGCCGGTTCGAACGCGGTGCTGGTGGCGCCGCCGGGTGCGGGCAAGACCACGCTGGTGGCACCGTCGCTGCTGGACGCGGCCTGGCTGTCGGGCGGCAAGATCCTGCTGATGCTGCCGCGCCGGCTGGCCGCGCGGGCGGCGGCCGAGCGGATCGCCAGCCTGCTGGGCGAGGAGCCGGGCGGGCGCGTGGGTTATGCCACGCGGCTGGAGCGCAAGCCGGGCAGCCGGATCGAGTGCGTGACCGAGGGGCTGTTCGTGAACCGGCTGATCGCCGACCCGGGGCTGGAGGGCCCAGATTCACAAAAGGTCGGCGCGCTGCTGTTCGACGAGGTGCACGAGCGCAACCTGGAGGGCGACCTGGGGCTTGCGCTGGCGCTGGATGCGCAGGGCTTGCGGCCCGAGCTGCGGATCATTGCCATGTCGGCGACGCTGGACGGCGCGCGTTTTGTTGCCCTGATGGGCGGGGCGCCGGTGATCGAATCGGCAGGCCGCGCCTTTCCGGTAGAGGTGCGCTACCTTGGTCGAGGAGAAATCGGGGGGCGGGGCCGGGCGGACGCGCGGATCGAGGAGAGGATGGCAGCAGCCGTGGGGCAGGCGCTGGCCCAAGGGGAGGGCAGCGTGCTGGCCTTCCTGCCGGGCGTTGCCGAGATAGAGCGGACGGCCGAGCGGGTGGTGCTGCCGGCTGGGGTGGCGCTGCACAAGCTGCACGGGACTGCCGATCCAGCTGCGCAGCGGGCTGCCCTCGCGCCGGAGGCGCGGAAATCGGGACAGCCGCCGGGCGGGCGCAAGCTGGTTCTGGCGACGAGCATTGCGGAGACATCGCTGACCATCGACGGGGTGCGGACGGTGGTGGATTCCGGGCTGGCGCGGCGGCTGCGGCTGGACCGGGCGACGGGGCTGACCCGGCTGGTGACGGAGCGAGTGAGCCAGGCGGCGGCGGCGCAGCGCGCGGGCCGGGCCGGGCGGCAGGCGCCGGGGCTGGCGCTGAGGCTGTGGGAGGAAGGCGAGACGCGGGGGTTCATTCCGTTCGACCCGCCCGAGATACTGGAGGCCGACCTGGCGCCGATGCTGTTGCGACTGGCAGCCTGGGGGGCAGCGCCCGAACAGCTGATGTGGCTGGATGCCCCGCCTGCAGCGGCGCTGGCGGCTGCACGCGATGATCTTTCCGCCATAGGGGCGCTGGACGGCGACGGGCGTCTGACGGCGCATGGGCGCCTGTTGGCGCGCTTCGGGCTGGCGCCGCGGCTGGCGCACATGCTGCTGTTGGGGGCCTCACGCGGGCAGGCGGCGGAAGCCGGTGCGATTGCGGCCTTGCTGGAGGAGCGCGGGATCGGCGGGATGTCGGGCGATCTGGAAGAGCGGTTGCGACGCATGGCCAGCGACGGCAGCCCGCGGGCAAAGGCCGCGCGGCGGCTGGCCGAGCGCTGGGCGGCGGATGCCGCGCGATTGCAGCCGGTGGCCGACGGGCCGGCGCTGCCGGCGGGCGACGGGCCGGCGCTGCCGGCGGGGCTGCTGCTGGCAGAGGCCTGGCCCGAACGGGTGGCGCGGCGGCGCAAGATGCCGGGGCCATCGGACGCGACCGCCGACTATCTGATGGCCAACGGGCGGGCCGTCAGCCTGGAGGCGGGTGATCCGCTGGCCAGGGCCGAATGGATTGCGGTGGCGGATGCCGGCGGGGCCGGGGCCTCTGCCCGGGTGCGGCTGGCGGCGGCCATCCCGGAGGAGGCCTTGGGCGGCTGGCTGGCGGGGCGGACGGTGGTTTCGGAGAGCCTGTCGGCAGATCCGGCACGTGGGCGGCTCGGCCTGGTGCGCGTGGACCGGCTGGGCGCGCTCGAGGTGGCGCGGCGGCGCGCGCCTGCGAGC
>JBKDAC010000268.1:0-15414 GCA_046316515.1 Sandaracinobacter sp.
GGTGGTGTTGCGTCCGGTGTTGCCGCCGCCCAACCAGCCGCGCTCGATCAGTGCAACGTTCGCGATCCCATGGTTCGCCGCCAGATAATGCGCCGCCGCAAGACCATGCCCGCCGCCGCCGATGATAACGACATCATAGCCCAACTTGGGCTCAGGCTCCGCCCATACAGGCCGCCAGTGCAAATGACCGGTCAGCCCACCACGCAGAAGAGATAAGGCGCCATGGCCCGACGGCGTGCGTGCCCGCGCCCCAGTCATTGCAGGTGGCGGCCGGCCATGCCCGACATCGGCGCGCGCTGTGCTGGCAAGGCGTCGGGAAGATCGACCATCGGGCGACGATACATATGTGTATCGATCGTCACAAGAGCGTCCAGGGCACGGCCGGTCAGGATGCGGGTGCAGGTTTCCGCCAGGTCATCGCGCTGGCCCCGCGTGCTGCGTGTCGGGGGCTTGTCCATGCCGTCGGTCCGATCCCGTTACGGCCTGCCGGCCTGGCGAGGGGCAGGCCCCTTCGCCAATTCGTCGGCCCAGCGCGTCAGATGGCCCTCTAGCAGGTCCATGGGCAGCGCGCCGGGCGACAGGACGGCCGCGTGAAAGGCCGGCAGCGAGTAACGGTCCCCCAGCCGGGTCTCAGCCGCGCTGCGCATCCGCACCAGCTCCCGGTGGCCCATCGAATAGGCCAGCGCCTGGCCCGGCATGTCGGTGGAATAGCGCAGCAACTCGCTCGCAATCTCGCCGTCCGACGCGAAGGTGTTCGCCTTCATATAGGCCCGCGCCTCGTCCAGCGACCAGCCCAGCGCGTTGAGCCCGGTATCCACCACCAGCCGGTTCGCCAGGAACAGCCGGGCATGCAGCCGGCCATAGCGCTCGTACGGGGTGGCATAGAGGCCCATCTCGCCGGCAAGATCGGCGGCATATTCAGCCCAGCCCTCGACATAGGCCGTGGTGGGGATCACGCCGCTCACACGGCGCAGCAGCGGCAGGCCTTCGTTCTCCAGCTGCAGCGCGATCTGGAAATGATGGCCGGGCAGCAGCTCGTGATAGATAAGGGCGGGCGCATTGGCATAGCTGCGCGCGCCGGGGTCCGCGCCATTGTAGAGATAGGCACCCACCGGCAGCTCGGGGCTGGGCGGCCGGTAATAGCCATAGGTCATGCCCTGCTCGATGTTGGGCGGGGCCCGTTCCACCGTGTAGGGTGCCTTGGGCAGCAGGCTGAAATAGCGGGGAAGAAGCGGCACGATCCGGTCCATCGCACGGCGGAAATGCGCTTCCACGTCAGCCGGTGTCGTCGCCTGGAACTGCGGATCCTTCGCGATCATCGCTGCGAACGCATCCCGGCTGCCGGTGAAGCCGAGGTCGGCCCACACCTGCTTTAGCTCGGCATTGGATTCGGCCATCATCGCCAGGCCGATGGCGTGGATTTCCGCCGGGGTCAGGTTGGTGCCGCTGCTTTCCTTTGCCAGCGCCGCATAGACCGCGGCGCCGCCGGGCTGGTGCATCAGGCCCACCGCCGCCGGCGCTGCCCGTTCATAATCCGCGTTCAGCCTGCCGCCCAGCGCGGCATAGGCGGGACGGATTTCCTGCGCGACGATCGCGCGGGCCGCATCCAGAAAGGCCGTCCGTTCCGCAGCGGGCACGCCCGCCAGCCGCGCGTCGGCCGGAATGAACACGTCGGCCGATGCATCCAGATTGCGCACCAAGCGCCGCGCCGGTTCGATCGCCGGCTGCGCCAATCGGATGCCCTTCGCTGCCTGCAGGTCCAGCTTGTCCCCCTGCGAGCGGACGAAAGCGGCATAGGCCTTCAACCTCTCGATATAGCGCGTGCGCGCGTCTGCGGTGCCGACGGGCGTGGCCATCGCCAGCCGGCGGATCCCTTCGTGCCGCCAGCCGCCGGCATAGGGCGTGACCGGAAAGCTGTGCAGCCACTGCCCGGGTCGGGCCTGCAGGCTGGCAAGCAGCCGGTCGAGATAGGCGTGGGTCAGCTGATCCTCGGCCAACAGCGTCTGCGTGTCGATCGCGGCCAGCCGGGCCCTCAGGGCCGTTGCCCGGGCCGCCTCGTCTGCCAGCGTCTCTGCCGTATCGGGCCGCAGCAGCGGCATGCCCAGGTTCCGATGCGCCCTAAGCTCTAGGTCCTGCTCGGAAAGATCGGCCAGCAGGACATCGTGCAGCGCTGCCAGCTGGCGCGCCGATGCCGGCTGCGCAGCCGACGCCGCGTCCGCCGGCGCCCGGGCTGCACCGGGCCCAGCGCACAAAAGGGCGATTGCGACCACGAGCGCACGCCCCAATGCCGAGCTTGTTGGATCGGTCCAGACGATGGCGATGATCGGTTTCCTTCCAAGTGCCGGCGGGTACAACGACAATGGCATGGCAGGCGGCTGCAGTTCAATGCACTAGTGTATTGAAACTGGCCGGCAGATGCGCGGCCCTGATCGGAAAGAGCAGTCAGCGGCCACAGACGGCCAGCGACAGGAGACAGGGATCATGCACAGGCGAACAGCATTGCCGTTCTGGCAGCAGCGGCCGTCCTGGCACCCGGTGCAGCAGGGGCAGAGCCGGCTACGATCAGCCTCCCGGTCACCGTCACCAACAGGGTTGCCATGGATGTCCCGCCCGATCGGCCGTGGGCCGAGCTGAAGCGCATATATGTCGATGGAAGCAAGTTCGCCGACCAGGGCTATAAGGTGGAACAGTTGGCCGACCCCGCCGTCTGGGCAGGCGGCGTGCGCGTCAGCCGCGCATTGCCGGACAGGCGCATGGAAGAGCGGGTCGCCCGCGTCATCCGCCTGGACGAGGCTGCCCGCATCCTCGCACTCTCGGTGCGCTACAGCGCGGGGATCACCGCGCTTGCAAGCTATGAGGTCCGCCCGCGCGGCACCGGATCGGAATTCCAGCCGATCGCCCATGCCGAGCAACCCATCCCCCTGTCTGCTGCCGAAGCGGCCGGCCGCCAGCAGGTCGTCGCCCGGGTGAAGGCCTTTGCGGCTCTGGAGGACAAGGTGCAGGCCGACGCCTGGGCCGCCGAAAAGGCGCGCATGGTACGGGCGAAGTGAACGCGGCGCGCGGGCGTCGGCGCGGCGGCTAGCCCGCCGCAGCCCGGCGCGCGATGCGCTGCAGCACCAGCGGCAGCTGGTCGTTGCCGAAATACATGAAGCGCCGGTCAACAAAGAAGGTGGGAGAGCCGAAGGCCCCGCGGTCGATCGCCTCCTGCGTGTTCGCCCGCAGCAGGTCCTTCACGGGCTGGCTTGCGGCCTGCTGGGCCAGGGCGGCGCCATCCAGCCCGCATTCGCCGGCAATCGCAGCCAGCACGGCGGGATGGTCGATATTGCGCTGGTCGGTGAAATAGGCCTCGAACGCCGCCTCGGTAAAGCGCACCAGCCGGGCCTGGTCCTCCGCCAGCGCACAGCAGAAGCGCATGGCATGCACGGATTTCGCCGGATGGTGGACCGACGGGAAGTTCATCGGCACGCCCGCAAGCTCGGCCCATTCCTTCAGCCAGCTGAAGCTCAGCCGCAGCTTGGGATCGTCTGGGTTCTGCCGGGCGGCATAGACGCTGCTGTTGACGGCATTGAACACCCCACCCACCAGGAAGGGTCGCCAGATCAGCTCCGCGTCCAGTGCCTCGGCCTGCCGGCGCAGGTTGGCAAAGGCGATCCGCGTCCAGGGCGAGGACAGGTCGTAGAAGATCTCGACGGGCACACTCATGCGTCCTGCTCCTTGATGCCGAACAGGATCCGGCGCGTCTCTGCGTCCGCCTGTGGTGTTCGATTGATCCGTTCCCGCCCCACGGCCATCCCGGCGCGCAGGGCCGGGCGATCCTTCAGCCGATCATACCAGACTTGCACATGGGGGAAATCGGCCAGCGGAACCCCTTGCGCCTTCCAGGTCTGCACCCAGGGAAAGCAGGCCATGTCAGCGATGCTGTAGTCGGCGCCGCCCACATGCGCGCTCTCGGCCAGCCTCCGATCCAGCACGCCATAGAGCCGCAGCGTCTCGGCCCGGTAACGCTCGGTCGGATAGGGCAGCCGTTCGGGTGCATAGAGCCGGAAATGGCCATGCTGCCCCAGCATCGGCCCCAGCCCGCCGACCTGCCAGAACAGCCACTCCAGCACCGCCTTGCGGCCGCGCGGGTCGGTGGGCAGGAAGCGGCCCGCCTTCTCGGCCAGATAGAGCAGGATCGCCCCGCTCTCGAACAGGGAAATGGCCTCGCCGCCATCTGCCGGCGCATGGTCGATGATCGCGGGGATGCGGTTGTTGGGGCTGACGGCCAGGAATTCCGGCCGGAACTGTTCGCCCCGGCCGATGTCGATCCAGCGGACCTCGTACGGCAGCCCGCACTCCTCCAGCATGATGGAGATCTTCCAGCCGTTCGGCGTCGGCGCCGTCAGAAGCTCGATCATCCTGCCTGGCTCCTCATCCGCAGGCCCGCACGAGCCATGCTGCAGGCAATGCCCCAGATAGGTGCGGGTTGCGATCTGGCGGATTCGCCAGAATGGACAGGATCTTCCGACCCAGCGGCAAGGGAGAATGATCGGATCGCGGCCATCAGGTAACCGCCGCGCGCACATGATAGGCCGGCTGGTCCCAGCGGCGTGTTGCGCAGATGTCGGCCAGCCGCTCTACTGCATCGACCACGTCGACATGCCGCAGATAGAGCGGCGTGAAGCCGAAGCGCAGGATGTCGGGCGCGCGAAAGTCCCCGATTACGTCGGCCGCCTTCAGCGCCTGCATCATCGCATAGCCCTGGGGGTGCGCATAGGCGACCTGGCTTCCGCGCAGCGCGGGGTCAGCCGGGCTCACCAGCTCGAAGCCATGGCCCGCGCAGCGCTCGGCCATGCAGGTGATGAACAGGTCGGAGAGCGCCAGCGACTTAGCGCGGATGGCCGCCATGTCGGCCTCCAGCATCAGGCTCACCCCGCACTCCAGCGCGGTCAGCCCCAGCACGCCCGGGGTGCCGCACAGAAAGCGCTCGATCCCGTCCGCCGGCACATAGGCATCGTCGAAGTCGAACGGCCGGGCATGGCCGAACCAGCCCGACAGCACCGGCATCGCCCGGTGGTGGCGCCGCGCGGCAAACAGGAAGGCCGGCGCTCCGGGCCCGCCGTTCAGATATTTGTAGCCGCAGCCCACCGCGAAGTCCGCGCCCGCGCCGTTCAGGTCGACAGGGATCGCCCCTGCGCTGTGGCTCAGGTCCCACACCACCAGCACGCCCGCCGCATGGGCCCGGAACGTCACCTCGGCCATGTCGCGCACCATACCGGACTTGTAGTGCACCTGCGTCAGCAGCAGCACGGCCACGTCGTCACGCAGCCGGTCCAGCACCGCCTCTGGTGCCACCGCCTCGGCCCGGATGCGCCCGCCGCTCAACGCCGCCAGCCCCTGCATCATGTAGAGGTCGGTCGGGAAATTGCCCGCCTCGGACAGGATCACCCCCCAGTCCGGCCGCAGCGACAGCGCCGCCGTCAGCGCCTTGAAGATGTTGATAGACGTCGAATCCGCCACAATCAGCTCGCCGGGCTCCGCCCCCAGCAGCCGGGCGATCTTGTCGCCCACCCGGCGCGGCGCATTCACCCAGTCGGCGCCCAGCCAGGATGTGATCAGCCCCTCGCCCCATTCCCGCCCGATGGCATCGGCCACGCGGGCCCCCGTCGCCTGGGGCAGCGCGCCCAGCGAATTGCCGTCGAGATAGACAAGCCCGTCCCGCAGGTGAAAGGCCGCGCGGAACCGACCAAGCGGATCCTCGGCATCAAGGCGGCGGGCAAGGGCGTGGAAGTCGGTCATCAAGGTCCCTCAGCATGGCGCAAACGGGGCTTGCATCGGCGCCATCCGCTCTTAGCGAGCCGGCGGCGCATGATCGAGCACAAGGCTCTGCGGAAGGCCTGTGCTGCACCCATTCTTCCGTACAGGATGCTGTTGGCGCCCGGACAAAAGGGGGGGCAATGGAGCGGGGCGGCGGCGACGAACACACCGTATTTTTCGGGTGCCTGATCACGTCATCCGCATGATTCTGGTCAAGTTTACTTTCGCAATGGCGCCAACTTCCAGAGCAGCTGGAAGGAGTCGGACCATGCCGGACGAGGTGGCAGTCACGGGGAAAATGGTGGGCGCGGCAAGGATTGAACTTGCGACCCCTGCGATGTCAACACAGTGCTCTACCACTGAGCTACGCGCCCACACGGGAGGGCGGCCATAGCTGCCCGAACACGAAACCGCAAGCCTTTCAGGAAACGGGCGTCGGCCTCGGCTTCAGCTGCGGCGGCGGGGACATTCCCATCGTCAGGTACAGCTTCATCACATCGTCGAACTTCATGTCCGGGATCGGGTGCACCTTCTCGGCCGGCACCAGCAGCAGGGCACCGCCGATCGGCACGGGGGCCGTCGTCACCAGCACCAGATGGGCGGGCCCACCCCCGATATCCAGCGTGTCGGGCGACGCCAGCAGGGCGATGGTTTCCACGCCGCCGCCGAACTCGACCCGCACCACCGCCATCGCCGACATTTCCTCGGCCTTGTTGCCCGACATGCCGCGCACCAGCTGCGCCACCGGCCGATAGACATTGCCCAGCAGCGGGATGCGCCCGACGGTCTCGTCGACCAGCTCTTCCAGCACCTTCTTGGCCTTGTCCTTCACCACGAAGCCCAGCGCGGTGACGAAGGCAAACAGCATGCCGACGCCCAGCGCAAAGCTCAGCAGCGGGCTGCCCTCGCCGGTGAAGAGGCGCCCGCCGGCCGTCAGCGCGCGGCCGAACAGGCTGTCGGGCCCGACAAAGCCGATCAGCTGGCCGAACACCCACACCAGCACGATCGCCGTCAGCAGCAGCGGCGCCAGGAAGGCGAGGCCCGTCAGGAAGGCCGTCAGCAGCTGCTTCCAGGCCCATCGGCTCTTTCGGGCTGCCGGCACGATGATCGGCAGCCGCTCCATCAAGCCAGCTTCGCGAGGATGGCGTCGCCCATCTGTCGGGTGGTCAGTGTCCCGCCAAGATCGCGCGAGCGGGCGCCGGCGTCCAGCGCAGCTTTCACTGCCACCTCCACCCGGTCGGCCGCGTCAGGCGCAACCAGCGAGTAACGCAACGCCATCGCGAGGCTGAGGATCGAAGCGCAGGGGTTGGCGATGCCCTGCCCGGCAATGTCGGGCGCGGACCCGTGGATCGGCTCGTAGAGGCCGGGCTTTCCCGCCTCGCCCAGTGCGGCACTGGGCAGCATCCCCAGCGAGCCCGTCGACATGGCGGCAAGGTCCGACAGCAGGTCGCCGAACAGGTTGTCGGTCAGGATGATGTCGAACTGGGTCGGCGCCTTCACCAGCTGCATCGCGCAATTATCGGCATACATGTGGCTGAGCGCGATGTCGGTGTAACGCTCGGCGTGCAGGCGGGTGACTTCCTCGCGCCACACCACGCCCGACTCCATCACATTTGCCTTCTCGACCGAGCAGACCTTGCCCGACCTGAGGCGCGCGAGCTCGAAGGCGGTCTCCGCCACCCGGCGGATCTCATGCGTCGAATAGCTCTGCGTGTTGAAGCCCCGCCGCTCGCCGTTGGGCAGCGTCTCGATCCCCCGCGGTTCGCCGAAATAGACGCCGCCCACCAGCTCGCGCACGAACAGGATGTCGAGGCCGTCCACCACCTCGGGCTTCAGCGTGGAGGCAGACGCCAGCGCCGCGAAACAACGCGCGGGGCGCAGGTTTGCAAACACGTTCATCGCGCCGCGCAGCTTCAGGAGGCCGGCTTCGGGGCGGCGGTCATAGCTGACATCCGCCCATTGCGGCCCGCCGACAGCCCCCATCAGCACGGCGGTGGAGGCAAGCGCCGCGGCCTGCGTCGCGTCGGTCAGCGGCACGCCGTGCACATCGATCGAAGCACCGCCGAACAGGCCTTCGGAGATGGTGAGCCCG
Organism: Sandaracinobacter sp.; assembly: GCA_046316515.1. Lineage (GTDB taxonomy): Bacteria > Pseudomonadota > Alphaproteobacteria > Sphingomonadales > Sphingomonadaceae > Sandaracinobacteroides. The sequence continues at coordinate 7,889 of JBKDAC010000268.1, forward strand.
GGCAGCGCCAGCACATCCAGAATGCGCCGGCTTTCGGCCGTCACTTCGGGTCCGATCCCGTCGCCGGGCAGAAGCAGCAGGCTTGTCATCGTGCAGCCGCTCCCCGGATCCAGGGGCGGTTGCCATCGATCCGCGCCTCATGGGCAGCAATCGCGGCGGCGGACCCTTCCGTGATGCCAATCTCGTCAAGGCCGTTCAGCAGGCAGTGCTTGCGGAAGGGGTCGATCGGGAACGCGAAACGGTCCTGATAGGGGGTCGTCACCACCTGGTTCTCGAGATCGATGGTGATGGGCTGCCCCTCGGCCGCCACCGTCATCAGCCGGTCGACGGCCTCCTGCGGCAGCGCCACCAGCAGCAGGCCGTTCTTGAAGCTGTTGCCCGAAAAGATGTCGGCAAAGCTGGGGCCGATCACGGCACGGAAGCCCAGGTCCATCAGCGCCCAGGGGGCATGCTCGCGGCTGGAACCGCAGCCGAAATTGTCGCCGGCGATCAGGATCGGCGCGCCCTGGTTCTCGGGCCGGTCAAACAAATTGTCCGGGTCTTCGCGCAGCGTCGCAAACGCGCCCTTGCCCAGCCCGTCCCGCGTCACCGCCTTCAGACAGCGCGCCGGGATGATGACATCGGTGTCGACATTGGCAGCGCCGAACGGAACGGCGCGCCCGGAAAGGGTGGTGAAGGCCTGCATGCGCCCGGCACTAAGGGAAGTCGGCGGCCGGGGAAAGACCCGGCGACGCCCATCTGTCGGGCCTGCCCGATCAGGCGGCCTTTTCGGCCTGCTTCGCCTCGTAGCGGGCAATCGCCGCCATCACCATGGCCTCGGCGCCCACCACGTCCACGTGGCGGCCGATCTTGGCCCACTTGCCCTTCTCCAGGTCCTTGTAGTGCTGGAAGAAGTGGCCGATCTGCTCGATCAGTACGGGGGGCAGGTCGGTGTAATTCTTTACGTTGGAATAGAAGGGGTGGAGCTTGTCAACCGGCACGGCCAGGATCTTCTCGTCCCCGCCGGCTTCGTCTTCCATCAGGATCGCGCCCACGGGGCGCACCCGGATCACGGCGCCCGGCACCACCGCGTGCGGGCCGATCACGATCACGTCGATCGGGTCGCCGTCTTCCGACAAAGTGTGCGGCACGAAGCCGTAGTTGCCGGGATAGTACATTGCCGTGTGCAGGAACCGGTCCACGAACATGGCGCCCGACGCCTTGTCGAGCTCATACTTCACGGGCACGCCGCCCATCGGGATCTCGATGATGGCGTTCAGGTCCTTGGGCGCATTCTGCCCGGTGGGGATCTTCATGATGTCCATAGGTCGCCCCTTGTGTCGCCCAAGGGCATCCGTCAAGCCAAACCAGGGTGGCAAAAGGGGCGCGGGGTCGGCCCTGCCGGCCCAGCTGCCCTTTATCAGAAGCGCACCCGGCCGGTGATCCCGAAAGTGCGGGGTTCGCCCTGGAACTGAAGGAACAGTTGGTTCGCCGTTGGCATGATCCCCTGTGCCACGCCCCGGAAGGTGCCGCTGCCCTGCAGCGGCATGTCGGCCCCGATCTGGAAATACTGCTTGTTGAACAGGTTCTGGCCCCACAGCTCGATCGACCATTTGCGGTCCTCGCTCGACACCCCGATCCGGCCGTTGAACAGGATAAAGGATCCTGGATCTTCTCGACATCGAGGTCAGAGCCGGTGTTGACCGAATCCTGGAAGCGCCAATCCAGATAGGCAAGGCCCCGCAGACCGGACGATCCCAGACGCGGGGTCCATTGGGCAGAGCCGGTCACCACATAGGGCGGCGCGTTGGAGATGTGCCGGCCCGGCAGCTGGAACAGCACCGGCGACAGCGGCCGCCCGTTGGTGCCCACCAGGTCGCGCTTGTAATAGATGCCGGTATAGGTGAGGCCCGCCGTGAACGACACATCCTCGATGGGGCTGGGCATGGATTTCCCGTTCGCGGGCAGCCTGATGCTGCGGGACCTGCTTGTCGCCGACGGTGTTAATGTCGGTCGCCTTCATGTGTCGACGCTGATGAAGAAGATGGCGATCGAAGCGATCTACCGGCGGCCGAAGACGTCGAAGCCGGCGCCAGGACACAAGGTCTATCCCTATCTGCTCCGCAAGCTGGCGGTAACGAGACCCAACCAGGTCTGGGCGACCGACATCACCTACATCCCCATGGCCTGCGGCTTTGACGCAGCGGGCCGGTCTTGGCATGGGTGCCATATGACCGGACGAAACCAAGCGCGGCAATCGGCATGACCTCCGGTTCCGGAGACGTGCGGGTTGACGGTGTTGCCGACACCGGGGCGGCCAGGCCACGCAGGCGGTGGCTCAGGTGGCTTGGCTTCCTGTTCCTTCTTGGGCTGATCGTGACGGTGCTGGTGAGTTTTCACCAGCCTCCGATGCGGCTTATGCCGGTGCCTTTGGCGTTCGAGAAGTCGGGCGCGCGGCTGTTTGCCGCCAATGCCAACCTGGCGGCCGACAACCGGATCGAGCTGTTCTATGCTTCGAACCGGCTGGCAGTCGGGCCGCGCAATGATCGCATCCATGCGATCGCGCCGGGCCGCGACCTGCTGCTGGGGGTGACCTCGATCCGGATCGGTGACGAGGGGACCGGGTGGGACCGAGTTCAGGAATGGTCGATGGGGGTGGACGGGGGCAAGCGGCCGCAGCTGATTCTGCAGCGAATGGTGGAGCTGGCGACGCTGGCCGGCGACGAGCCCTTGCCGGGACCTGGACCGGTGCGCGATCCGGCGCTGAGGGCCTGGCTGGGGTTGGTGGACGATGCGCTTGCGCGCAGCGCGGACCCGGACATCATCATCTATGTGCATGGCGCCAATTCGACAGTTGAGCGGGCGGCTGGGCAGGCCGCGCAGCTCAGGCATTTCACCGGGCAGAATTCGGTGGTGCTGCTGTTCGCCTGGCCGACGGCGGAGAATTTCCTGGTCTATCCGCGCGACATCGTGACGGCGTTCGGCGCGGCACCGCAGCTGGCGAGGCTTGTGGGGCTGCTGGCGACGCACACGCGGGCGCGCAGGATCGACGTGCTGAGCTATTCGGCGGGCGGAACAGTGGCCTCGGACGGGCTGGCGCTGCTGGGGGCCGAGGCGGCGAGCCGGGGGTACGATCCGCGGCTGGGCGAGGTGCACCACTCGGCGCCCGACGCGGACTTCCGCGGGTTCGTTGGGGATCTGAGGGACTATGCCGGGACGGCGGACCGGGTGACGGTGTCGCTGAACATGCAGGATTCGGCGCTTCGGCTTTCGGAAGTGATTAACCGGGCCTCGCGCGCAGGGCGGCCGGATCTGCGCGAGCTATCGCCGGGCGACCTGCGCTTTCTGCGGCAGGCCAATCGGGAACTGGGGCTGGAGATCGTGGAGGTGCGCGGTGAGGACATTCCGGGGATGAGCCGGCGCTCGCATGGCTTCTGGTACATGGACCCCTGGGTTGCGAGCGACGTGCTGCTGAAGCTGATGTTCTCGGCCCCGGCGCCCGAGCGGGGGCTGGTGCGGGCGGCAGGGCCGGAGGAGCTGGAGATCTGGCGCTTTCCGGCGGACTATGATGCGCGGCTGCCGGGCGTGATTGCTGGGGTAAGCGCCGGAGGCGGAGCCGACCAGACAACCGGAGGCGGAGCCGACCAGACAATCAGCGGCGGAGCCAACAGACCAGTCAGAGGCGCAGCCAACCAGACTAGCGCTGGAAGCGGCCGTGGCGAAGGAAGTGCAGCGTCTGCGCGCCCGTGAGGGGGTGCGCTGTCATCAGGCTGTGCGGCACGGGCAGGACAATGTGATCGGCCATGCCGGCCAGATGCGTTGCCATGACCGACACTTTGCCGTCGTGCGGGGGCGGAAGGATGCGAGCCGGAACGGGGGTGAGGCTGCGGCTGCCGGCAATGATTCCGAGTTCGTAGTCGACCTGGCCGAGCAGGGCCTCGTCGGCGGGCATGCGGCTGGTGACGAGATGGCTGTGCGCCGGGCCGAGGATTGCCTGTGCGAGATCGAGGCTGACGAGGAGGTCGGCCAGTTGCGAGCCGCGATTAGGCGGCGCGAGCATGACCGCGCGGCCGAGGTTGGGCGGGCGATGGGCCGTGAGGAGGGCGCGGGCGACGAGGCCGCCCATCGAGTGGGTGACGATGTCGAGGCTGTCGTGGGCGGCTGCGAAACGGGCGACCGTGCCCTTCAGCACGTCGAGGATTGCGGGCAGCGAGCGCCGGAAGCCGTAGCTGGGGGCGAGCGTGTGCCAGCCGGCGGCTTCGAGACGGGCAGCGAGCAGGCCCATGGAGAGGCCGGTGCGGCCATGGCCGTGGAGGAGGAGAGCGGCCTTTCGGCTGGTCATGGGCGCGCGGACATCTGCAGGGCTAGTGCAGCTTGCTGATCTTCAGGCCGTCGAGCTTGGCGCGGTCCCTCACGCTGTCCTCGCTGCGGATAAGGGCCTTGGCGATTGCGCGCACGGACTGGCCCTTGCCGGCGAGCAGGTGGAGCTTCTGGATTTCCGCCTGGGTCCAAGGTTGCCTGTGCCGTTCGAAACGTTCTGCCATCGGCAAGACATGCGCCCATCGGCGGAGCGCCGCAAGCACGACCGTGCGCCGGCCGTAAGGCCGAACGCGATGCCCCGCATCTCCACAAGGTTCCGGCGGAACGCCGCGAACCGAAGGTCAGCCTTTGGCTGAACCGCGAAAGCGTGCTGCCGCCAATGCGGCGCCCCCGCGTAGGGCTTCGCCCGTGAGCGCTTACAACAGCCGCGCGCTGAAGAACTTCGTGATTTCGGTCGTGCTGTTCACCCGGTTCGGGAGCTTGCGCCAGCCATGGCCTTCGTCGGGGTAGAGGATGTAGCCGACGGGGACGTTTCGGGCCTTGAGGCTGGCGACGATCTGTTCGGCCTCCACCACCGGCACGTTGGTGTCGTTGGCGCCGTGGAGGACGAGGAGCGGGGTGGTGATGCGGTCGAGCTTGTGGATTGGGGACAGCGCCTTGAGCATGGCTGCATCGTTGACCGGGTGGCCATATTCGATGTGGGAAATGGCGGCCATCCAGGGCTGGGTCTGCTGGAAGAAGGTGGCGAAGTTGACGATGCCGAAGAGGTTGGCGCCGGCCGTGAACATCTGCGGGAATTCGGTGACGCCGGCCATCACCATGTAGCCGCCGTAGCTTCCGCCCATGATGCCCAGCCGCTTGGGGTCGGCGAGGCCGGCCTTCACCATATGGTTGGTCGTATCCTCGATATCGCGGACGCCATTGACGCGGAGCGGGCCGTTGTCGAGCGCGAGGAAGGCCTTGCCGTAGCCGTAGGAGCCGCGGACGTTGGGGGCGAAGACCGAGATGCCGCTGGCGACGAGGGCCTGAGTGGTGGTGTCGAGCGTGGGGCGGGACTGGCCCTCGGGGCCGCCGTGGTAGAGGAAGACCATGGGCTGCGGGCCCTTCGCGTCCTTCGGGCTGTACAGCCAGCCGGAGAGCGGAACGCCGTCGCGGGCTTTGTATTCGACGAGGGTGGGGCGGACGAGGGTTGCGAGGTCGACGCCCTCGTGCATGCTGTCGGTCTGGCGGGCGACTTCGGGGCTGCGCGGGGCGGCGGTGTAGATGTTGGTGGCCTGGGCTGCGCCGGTGCCGGTGAACCAAAGGATGTTGCCGTTGCCGAAGATGGGCTGGCTGATGACGTCGGCGGGCAGCTTCGGGCCCTTGGAGCGGTTTTGGCTGGCGGTGTCGAACCAGCCGAGTTCGGAGCGGCCGGCGGCGTTCCAGAGGAGGGCCAGCGTCTGCCCGTCGCGGGAGAGGGTGGCGTCGTCGAGCTCGGCATCTGGGCGTGAGGCGACGGGCTGGGGCGGAGTGGCGTTGCCCTGTTCGTCAATGGTTAGGGTGGCGAGGCTGAGCCTGTCGGCGCTCGCGTTCTGGATGAGCCAGAGGCGGCGGCCATCGGGCGAGAGGCCGGCGCTGGTGTGGAGGGCGAGGCCGCTGGCCGGGGTGAGGAGGGTTTCGCGGCCCGAGCGGAGGTCCACCAGGTGAATGTTGGACTTGCCGCGCGTGACCAGCTTTTCGAGGATGGCGAAGCGGCCGTCGCGGCTGACCTCGGGGAAGTCGAGGCTGCCGGCGGGCTTGCCGACATTGGTGGCCTTGCCTGTTGCCGGGTCGATCAGCTGGGCCTGGAAGGCGGCGGGATCAGGGTGGGCGACGGCGGCGCGGATGCGGCCGTCATCGGTGAAGCCGAAGAGGCGGACGTTGGTGCCCTCGGGCGTGGGGACGATGGCGTCGCCTGTGCCGTCGGGACGGACTGTGTGGATCTTCACATAATAGCCGCCGCCGGGAGCGATGTCGTAAGCAAGAAGGCCACCCTTGGGTGACCAGTGGACCGACTGGACGGGGTCGTTGCCCTTGGTGAGCTGGACGGGCTCCGCGGTGCCGCGGCGGATCCAGACCTGCGGGCTGCCCGAGGCGTTGGAGATGAAGGCGAAGGCGCGGCCGTCGGGTGAGGGCGCCGGGCTGCTGGCGCTGCGTATGGCGGCGATTGCGGCGATGCGGGTGGGGTCGGGAGCATTGGCCTGGGCGGAGGCCTGTGAGAGGGGTGCCGCGAGCGGGAGGGCGACGGCAAGGAGAAGGGCGGCGGGTGTGGATTGCATGTCTGTCTCCTAGGGGCAGTCAGGCCTTGGGGTTGGCCCAGCTCTGCTGGCGCAGGACGGTATCCTTCTGGCCACGGGCGATGAAGCGGGGCTTCAGGAAGCGGTAGAAGAACCAGTCCTTCTGGGACGGGAGGGTGGCATGGTAGAGGATGCGCTCGAAGAGGGTCCACTGCACTGCTGTTCGGTCGGCGCGACGGGCGGATGTCACGACCCAGAGCGTGTCGGGCATAACGATGCGCCCGATTTTCCAGATCCGATTGGCCAACTCATGGTCATCGAGAATATAGCTCCATAATGTGGTACTGTATCCGCCGCTTGCAACATAGGCGCTGCTGCGGAACATCTGGGCGTAGGCTCCATTGTGGACTTGGTAGGTGAGAAGGCGGCTGATCAACCTGTGGTACAGCAAGTGCCGGAACCGGGTCAGCGGGCGGGGCACGAGGCGGTCGCTGTTGTGTGCCACCAGGCCAATGACATCGGGGCGATGGGCCTGGAACAGCCTGTCGGCCTCCTCCAGATAGTGTGGCGGGTAGAGCGTATCGGCATCCGCGAAGGCAACGAACTCTGTGTCGATATGGAGCGTTGCTGCCTCCCGCGCCGAAACCGTACCCGGCCGGGTTTCTGCCAGAAGCGTCACGTTTATTCCGGATTGCGCGCGCGCCCATTCGGCCGCAAGGGCTGGGCCCTCGTCGGTGGAGGCATTGTCGACGAGAACGACGCGGAACGGCCGGAGCGTCTGGGCAGAGAGGCTTTCGAGCGTGGCGGGGAGCCAAGCTTCCTCGTTGTAGAAGGGGATAACGATCGTCCAGCGCGGCGCAGGCATGGGCTTGCCCTAGCCGGACCGCCGGCATGTGGGAAGCGCTGTTGTGGAGCGCGCTCTTGCAGGATCAGGGCGGGTTGGCCAAGGGCAGCGGATGGCAATCTTCAAGA
>JBKDAC010000269.1:0-3525 GCA_046316515.1 Sandaracinobacter sp.
TTCGTGCGCGGCGTGATGCGGGGGCTGGCGCGCGAGCGGCGGCTGAATGAGGCGCCGGTGACGACGCCGTTCCGGCTCCAGCTCTGGTCCGACAATGGCCTGACGCTGACCGACCTGGCGACGGGCCGGCAGATTGAGCTGGGCGGCTTCGGCAACACCAACCGCGCGGCCTTTGCAGTGATGCTGTCGGCGGGCGGGCCGGGCTGATGTCGGGGTCCCTGGCTTTCTGGCGGCATGTCGAGGACGTCGGGTGCTTGATCGAGATCAACCACACGCCCGAGCGCTTCGGTGCACATGTGCATCTGGATGGTGATCCGGTGATCGCCCCGGGGGACAGGGTTTGCGTGTACGGGGATCCGATCGACGTGGTGCCGGGGCATGACATGCAGGTTCGCCGGCGCGCCCGGATCGAACGGGCGACGGCCATCGGCCGGGCCTGGACCCGCCTTCGCGGTCAGTTCGAAGTCGCCGAGCTGTTCGAAGTGAGCTTCACGACAGGGAAACTGCAATGAACGTGCATGCACCGATGGAAGCCGCGCCGCGGCCGATCCCGACTTCGGCTGACGAGACGCTGGAGATGGCCCAGGCGGAAACGATGCTGTCCCCGCGCTTTTACACCACCGACTATGCCGCGATGGACCGGATCGACGTGTCGGCGGTGCGGCGCGAGTGGGACACGCTGATCGCGGACATGGTGGCTGACCCCAATCGCAAGCATTTCCACAAGACCGACGAGTTCGAAGGTGTCATCGACAAGCTGCCGCCGGCGCTGAAGGCCGAGTTCATCGATTTCCTCGTGAGCTCGCTTACCTCGGAATTCTCGGGCTGCATCCTCTATGCCGAGATCGCGAAGCGGGTGAAGAACCCGGACGTGAAGCAGCTGTTCAAGCTGCTGTCGCGCGATGAGAGCCGGCATGCGGGTTTTATCAACCACACGCTGAAGGACGCAAAGATCGGGGTGGATCTGGGCTTCCTGACGAAGACCAAGAAATACACCTACTTCAAGCCGAAATATATCTTCTACGCCGTCTATCTATCCGAGAAGATCGGCTATGCGCGCTATATCGCCATTTACCGCCATCTGGAGCGGAACCCCGAGAACCGCTTCCACCCGATCTTCAAATGGTTCCAGGAATGGTGCAACGACGAGTTCCGCCACGGCGAAGCGTTCGCGCTGCTGCTTCGCTCGGAGCCGGGGCTGCTGCAGGGCGGAAACAAGCTGTGGATCCGCTTCTTCCTGCTGTCGGTCTATGCGACCATGTATGTGCGCGACCATATGCGGCCCGAGTTCCACAAGGCGCTGGGTGTTGATCCGACCGACTATGACTATCGGGTTTTCCGCATCTGCTCGGAAATCTCGAAGCAGGTCTTCCCGCTGACGCTGGACATCGATGCGCCGGAGTTCCGGGCAGGCATGGAATCCATGCGGATTGCCAATGAAGGCATCTGTGCCGCCAAGGCGCAGGGCGGGCTTGCCGGTTGGGCCAAGGCCCAGGGCTGGAAGCTGCGGGCAGGGTTTGCTTTTGCCCGCATGTATCTTCTGCCGGTCGAGGAAAATGCCATTCCCGAAACATCGCGGTTGCAGCCGGCCTGGTGATGATGGGCGACTTCCTCCCTCCGTTCGCAGCAGCGATGATGGCCTGGTTCTTTGCAACCGGCGCCATCCTGTGGCTCGACCGTCGGCCGGAGGAGAGCTGGGGCGCGAGCATGCTGGGCGCGACGATCCTGTCGGGCTTTGCCTTTGCCGTTGTCCTGATAAGTGCCGAAAGCGGCTCAGTGTTGGCGGCTTATTCAGGGTTCGTCGCGACGATCCTGCTGTGGGGCTGGCACGAGTTGAGCTTTCTGATGGGCTTCGTGACGGGCCCGCGGCGCGAGGTCTGCCCGGCGGACGCGACAGGCTGGCGGCGCTTCAAGCTGGCAACCGCCACGCTGATCCACCACGAGATCGCGCTGGCCCTGACGGCGCTGGTGCTGGTGCTGGTGACCTGGGGGCAGCCGAGCCAGATCGCCGCCTGGACATTCCTTCTGCTGTTCGGGATGCGCCTGTCCACAAAGTTCAATATCTTCCTGGGTGTTCCGCAGTTTTCGGATGAAATGCTGCCGGATCACCTGTCGTACCTGCGCAGCTATTTCCGCGAAAGCCGGGGTAATCCGCTGCTGCCATTTTCCGCCATTGCAAGCTTGGGCGTCACCGCGCTGTTCGGATGGTTCGCCCTGCAGGCGCCCGCTGGCAGTGGCGCGCAGGTGCAATATCAACTTCTGACCGCTCTCTCTCTGCTGGGGGTGGTGGAGCATGCGTTCCTGCTGTTGCCGGTTCGCGACAGCGCCCTCTGGACCTGGCTGGTCGGGAGGGGAGGACAAGAGACATCGCCCGTCGCGCGGGTGATCCGGATTTCCGAAGGGGATTGAGCGATGGACTATGATGCACTCTGCGAAGCCCAGCTCGACGAGCTGCGCGCTGCGGGCAATTACCGCATCTTCGCGGAGCTGGAGCGCAAGCGGGGGCTTTATCCCCATGCGATGCGCCACGGCGAACAGGGCGTCAGCGACGTGTCCGTCTGGTGTTCGAACGACTATCTGGGGATGGGCCAGCACCCGGCGGTGATCGCCGCCATGCACGAGGCGCTGGATGCGCAAGGGGCAGGCGCCGGCGGCACGCGCAACATCTCGGGCACGAACCATGCCCATGTGATGCTTGAGCGCGAGCTCGCCGACCTGCACGGCAAGCCGGCCGCGCTGCTGTTCACGTCGGGCTATGTGTCCAATTGGGCCGCGCTTGGCACGCTGGGCGCGCGCCTTCCCGGCTGCGTGATCCTGTCGGACGCCGGCAACCATGCCTCAATGATCGAAGGCATCCGCCATTCCAAGGCCGAGCGGCATGTGTGGAAGCACAACAGCCCCGCGGATCTGAACCGCCTGCTCTCGCAGATCGATCCGGCGCGGCCCAAGCTGGTCGCCTTTGAAAGCGTCTATTCGATGGACGGCGACATCGCGCCCATCGCCGAGATCCTGGACGTGTGCGAGGCGCATGGCGCGATGAGCTACCTCGACGAGGTGCACGCGGTCGGCCTCTATGGCCCACGCGGCGGCGGCATCGCCGAGCGCGAAGGGCTGATGGACCGGCTGACGGTGATCGAAGGCACGCTGGGCAAGGCCTTCGGCGTGGTAGGCGGCTATATCGCGGCCTCTGAATCGGTCGTCGATTTCGTGCGCAGCTTCGCCTCGGGCTTTATCTTCACGACAGCGCTTCCGCCCTCCATCGCGGCCGGTGCGCTGGCGAGCGTGCGGCATTTGAAGGCGTCAAGCACCGAGCGACAGGGCCATCAGGCCGCCGTCGCCAAGGTGCGCCGCCGGCTTGAGGCGCTGGGGATTCCGATGATGGACAATGACAGCCACATCATCCCGGTGATGGTGGGAAATGCGCATCACGCCAAGCTGATCTCGGACCGGCTGCTGAACGATCACGGCATCTATGTGCAGCCGATCAACTATCCGACAGTGCCCAAGGGCACCGAGCGGCTGCGC
>JBKDAC010000270.1:0-4601 GCA_046316515.1 Sandaracinobacter sp.
GCCTGGGCCTTGCGTTCGGCATCGGTGACGACGCGGTTGCCCTTGGCCGGGACGGCGGGCGCAGTCACGGCCTTGTCCACCTGTGCCGACCCGCACACGGGGCAGGCGACAAGGCCGCGCGTCTGTTGCGCGGCATAGTCCTCGCTGCTGCCGAACCAGGCCTCGAAGACATGGGCATCGGGGCATTTCAGATCGAAGACGATCATCGGGCGTCGGCGACCTCGGCGACCGACAGGGGGCGCCCATGGCGCAGGTTGGGGATCCTGGCGCGGGTGTCGGCGACCTGGGAGAGGTCCAGTTCCACCAGGGCCACGCCGGGTTCGGTGCCCATGTCGAGGAGCACCTTCCCCCACGGGTCCACCACCAGCGAATGGCCATAGGTCTCGCGACCGTCCTCGTGCGTGCCTGTCTGCGCGGCGGCGACGACGAAGGCACCCGTTTCGATGGCGCGGGCGCGGAGCAGTACATGCCAGTGCGCCTCGCCCGTGGGGCGGGTGAAGGCGGCGGGCTGGGCGATCAGCTGGGCGCCGGCCAGCGCGAGGGCATTGTGGAGCTGTGGGAAGCGCAGATCGTAGCAGATGGTGAGGCCGAGCCGCCCCCAGGGCAGGTCTGCGAGCTGCACACGGCCGCCCGACAGGAAGCTCGCGGATTCGCGGTAGCGGTCTCCGTTGGGGAGATCGACGTCGAACAGGTGCATCTTGTCGTAGCGGGCAGCGATTCGGCCGTCGGGGGCGATCAGGAGGCTGCGGTTGGCCAGCCGGTCGGCGCCGGCGGCGGGGTCGCGGATGGCAAGCGCGCCGACGGCGCTGGCGATGCCGCGGCGGCGGGCAACTTCGGCCAGCGCCCTGATCGCCGGATCATCCGCCTCGGCCCGTGCGGCGGCCGCCAGGCGGGCGGTGTTGCGATCGAGCAGGCCGCACATTTCCGGGGTGAAGACGATGTGGGCGCCCTGCGATGCGAGCCGGTCGGCCGCGTCGGCCAGTGCGGCGGCATTGCGATCCGGATCCAGCCCCGTGTTCGTCTGGACCAGCCCGGCCCTCAAGCTGGTCATGCGGAGAGCAGGGGGTCCAGGCCACCGGCGCGGTCGAGCGCCGCGAGATCGTCGGAACCCCCGATGTGCCGGCCATCGATGAAGATCTGCGGAACCGTGGTCCGGCCATTGGCGCGTTCCAGCATTTCGGCCCGCTTTGGCCCGCCCATGGTGATGTCATACTCCTCGGCCGTGACGCCCTTGTCCTTCAGCAACGACTTGGCGCGCGTGCAGTAGGGGCACAGGAACTTGGTGTAGATCTCAACTTTGGCCATAATCATCCTGACTGCGGAACGGTGCAACATATGAAGCCGCATCAGTGGCTGCAACCCGTGCATAGACGAGCACGGTGACGCTGCCGGCGCCGCCCCGCTTCAGCACGCCGGCCGCCGCCGAGGCGGTCGCGCCGCTGGTCATCACATCATCGACCAGGATCATGTCGCGGCCGTTGATGCGGGCCTTACCATCCTCTGACAACCGGAAGGCGCCCTCGGCGTTGCGTTTGCGGGCGGTGCGGCTGAGGCCCTTGGTGCTGGGCGTGGCCTTCACGCGGACGAGGAGATCGGGATCGACCTGTGCGCCGGCCAGTTCGGCCACCGCGCGGGCCAGAAGAAGTGCCTGGTTGTAGCCGCGCCCGGCCAGACGCCAGCGGTGCAGCGGGACGGCACACACCAGCGTGCCGGGCATGACCCAGCCGGGGGCAGCGCGCAGCATGGCGGCGGCCATCTGCGGAGCATAGGCTTCGCGGCCGTTCTTGAAGGCGAGCACCGCCTGCCGGGCGGGGCCTTCATAGCGGAAAGGGGCGGCGGTGCGATCGAAGCGGGGCGGATCCTTCAGGCAGCCAAGGCAATGGCTTTCGGCGGCCCATTCAATCGGCAGCGGGATGCTGCACTGGATGCAGCGCGCGCTTTCGATTGCGGGGAGCGCCGCCCAGCAGACGGCACAGAAGCCGAGCGGGGTGGCGACGGGGGTCTTGCAGGCGATGCAGGCGGGCGGCATCAGCAGGTCGACAAGGCCGTGGACGGCATCGCGTGCGCCACGGGCAAGGACTGAACCGACGGACATGGCCGTCAGCCTAGCACGAAAGCGTGGACAACCCGCATGCGCAATATGGAGCCATTTGATCGCGCCGCCCGGCGGTGGGCAAGGGATCGCGCCGCCGGGCTGATCGGCGGGCGGGCGCAATTGCTGGCGCATGTGGCGGACGAGATGGCCGAGCGACGCGCCATGCTGGGGCTCTGTCCACCGGGTGAGGAGCTGCGGATCGGGCTGATGCTGCCGCCGCCGGAGGCCTGCGTCGGCCTCGATCCCTCGCCGGTGCTGGCGGCGCGCCATGGCGGAATTGCCGGCGACGAGGACCAGCGCCATTTTGCCGACGGCCGCTTTGCGCGGGTGACCGCCTTCATGACGCTGCACGGCGTCAATGATCTTCCCGGCGCCCTGATCCTGTGCCGGCGGGCGCTGCGCGCGGGCGGACGACTGCAGGCGGCATTTCCGGCCGGGCAGTCGCTGGCAGAGGTGCGATCGGCCTTCCTGGCGGCAGACATGGCAAAGGGGCGGGGCGTGTCGCCGCGCGTGGGGCCGACGGTGGACCCAGCCGAGGCGGCGGGACTGCTGCAGCGGGCGGGCTTTTCCGAGCCCGTGGCCGAGGTGGACACGCTGAGGCTGCGCTATGGCAGCCTGCGCGACCTGGCACTGGACGTACGCACGCACGGCGACAGCGGCTGGCTGGCCGGACGGACACGTGGGCTGACCACGGCGCGGCGATGGGCGGCTGCCGAGGCGGCCTTTGCGCAGAGTGCGGACGCCGATGGCCGCGTCACCGTAGAGGTGCAGATCCTCTATCTGTCGGGAAAGGTGCCCGAGCCGAGCAGCGCGAGATAGGGGCGCACGAGATCCGGGTGGGTGACCGGCAGGAAATGGCCGGTGCCGGGGAAGCGGCGGAAATGCGCGTTGGAGTTTGCGCGGATGCGCGGCTCCTCGGCCTCAGGAACCGTGCTGCCCTCGCTTGCCGCGAGCAGGGTGAAAGGGAAGTCGGCCAGGGCCAGGCTGTCGGCAAAGGTGGTGGAGACGCCGCGGAAACTGGTGGCTTCCCAGCCCGGCGCGCAGGCGAGGCGGACACCCTTGCCATCCGGCAGCAGGCCGCCATCGAGATAGGCGTCGAGCGCCTGGTCGGGCCAGCCACTGAAAACGCCGCGCCCCTGGTAGCTGCTGCGGGCAGCCTCGCGGCTGTCGAAGGTGCCGCGTCGCCGTTCGGCCTGATCGGCCATGGGGTTCGGCGAATGGCCGGCATCGCGCGCGGCGCGGTAGGCAGCGACATGGTCGGACGGAATGAAGGGCGGGTCGATCAGGCAGACGGCCCGGGCGAGACCGGGCGTTTCAACTGCGGCCTCGAATGAGGCGGTGGCGCCGAAGCTGTGGCCGGCGAGGAGGACAGGGCCGCCGCCGAGCGCGTCGACAAGCGCGACGAGATCCTGGCGGTAGAGCGCCCAGTCGCTGGGGATCCGGCCGGGGGCGGCCTCCAAATCTGTCCGGCCATGCCCGCGTGCATCGAGGGCGACGATCCGGAAGCGATCGGCCAGGGGGGCGAGAAGCTGCGCATAGACTCGCGCGCACATGCCGGTCGCATGGGTGAAGACAAGGAGCGGCCCTTCGCCCCACTGCAGGGTAAAGATGCGTCCGCCGGGGACGGCTACATACTGTTCGATCGGCGTCATGTGAGCAGCACATGCGCCCCTTCGGCGTGCCAGCCGAGCCAGACCTCCTCGTCCCAGCTGAAATCCTCCTGGTCCCAGCGGGTGAGGTTCGGACGGATGACGCGGACGCGCTGTCCGCCCTCCAGCCGGACGTCGTAGACGGATTCGGAGCCGAGATAGGCAATGTCCATGATGGTACCCTTGACCACATTGTAGCCTGGCGGTGTCCCCTCCATGTCGGGAGGGCCCTCCCCCTTGCTGCGCTTGTGGAGCTCCACCTTCTCAGGCCGGAGCGCGAGCCAGAGCTGCAGGGTTTCCGGCGCGCCCGTGCCGCGGTCCAGCCATGCCCAGGCGCCGATTTCGGGCAGATCGATGATGGCGTGGTCACTGGCGTCCTCGACCACACGGCCTTCGAACAGGTTCACCGATCCGATGAAGCCGGCGACGCGTCGGGAGACCGGGAATTCATAGAGATCGGCGGGTGTCGCAACCTGCATCATCGAGCCCTTGTCCATCACGGCGCAGCGCGTGGCGAGCGCCAGTGCCTCGTCCTGGTCGTGCGTGACCATGACGAAGGTGATGCCGAGCTGGTCCTGCAACGCGGAGAGCTCGAAGCGCAGTTCCTCGCGCAGCTTCGCGTCGAGTGCCGACAGCGGCTCGTCAAGCAGCAGCACGCGCGGTCGTTTCACGATGGCGCGGGCCAGTGCCACGCGCTGGCGCTGGCCGCCCGACAACTGGTCGGGCATGCGATCTCCAAGCCCCTGGAGCTGGACAAGGGCCAAGGCGGCTTCTGCCCGTTCGCGCCGCTCTGCCGCGCCGACACCGTTCATGCGCAGGCCATATTCGATGTTCTTGCCGACCGAGAGGTGCGGGAA
>JBKDAC010000271.1:0-4830 GCA_046316515.1 Sandaracinobacter sp.
TCGCACTATCGGCTGCCATGACTGCGAGCACGCACATCGTTCGTGCCATGGCAGAGCTTCGTTCAGCGCTTGGCATCGCGGAAAGGGGGCTGCCCCATTTCCTGGCCCTGCATGGCAGTCTGGCCTGGGAGACGGACGGACTGCGGCGCGCCGCGCTCGATCAGCTTGCCGGCTTGCATCTGCACGGTGGCACCACGTGCCGGGGCGTCATGGGAAATGATGGCGCCCGCATAACGGACCGCGTGGGCCTTGGCGCTTTTGCCATCTGGGATGAGGATGGTGATTTCGGGTCGGGCTCCGCCGATCTTGGCGCGGACCCGCGGGCGGCAGCAGCGACGGCCACGCGGGCAGCGCTGGCCGCGGCCGGGCGGGAGGGGGAGGCGCCCGAGTTGTTGTGGTTGACTGCGGCACCCGGCTGTGAGGAGCAGCTGCTGCAGGGAATCATGGATGTTGTCGGCGCTGGTGCCCGGATCATGGGTGGCAGTGCGGCCGATGATGATGTGAGCGGGCAATGGCGCCAGTTCGACGCGGCAGCTGTGCGGACCAGCGGTGTCGTGGTGTCTGTGCTGTTCACGAGCAGCCCGGTGTCGCTGTCCTACCAGAATGGCTATGCGCTGGCAGGGCCGTCAGCAAAGGTGACGGCTGTCGAGGGGCGCCGCCTGCAGAGTCTTGATGGCAGACCGGCCGCCGATGTCTATGCGGAATGGACGGCTGGGCGTCTTGCCGGGCCGCTGCCGGATGCTGCCGGCGGCAGTGTTTCCATATTGGCTGAGAGCACTCTCTGGCCACTCGGCCGGCTGGCCGGCACGTTGAATGGGGTGGACCAATTTGCCTTGGTGCACCCTGCGGAGCGCCATCGTGACGGGAGCATAAGCGTTTTTGCCGATGTGCAGCAGGGCGAGCGTGTCTGGCTGATGTCGGGTTCGGCGGATTCCCTGGTCGCGCGGGCCGGGCGGGTCGCCAAGCGTGCTGCCCACAATCGCCTGAACCGGGACAGACCGGTTGCCGGTGCATTGGTCATCTTCTGCGGCGGGTGCATGCTGGCGATCTCGGACCAGATGGACCGTGTAGCGGCAGAGGTTGAAAAGGCACTGGGCTGCGTGCCGTTCATCGGCATCTTCACATTCGGCGAACAGGGCGTTACTGCGAACGGGAATGTCGAGCACGCCAATCTGATGATTTCCTGCGCTGTCTTCGAGGGCTGAGATGGCTGAGGAGCGGCTTCGCGAGGCACTGGTTGCGCTGGTCGATGCGCAGGCGCGTGAGGCAATTGCGCTGCGGCACAGCAATGCGCTAGTCGACGGCCTTGAGGGGATCGTGCAGGCGGCTTCGCCTGATGATGCGCTCGACGCGCTTCTGGGCTCTGCCCGGCGGAGCATCGGAGCGGATGTGGCGGCGCTGTTGAAGGGAGATGCGACGGGGACGGTCGCGGTTGCACGCACGACCGACCCTTTTTTTGCTGGTCAGACCTTTCTTGCCTCTGCGGATTTTCTGCGGAAGGCGCGCCGGATTGTCGACCCTGCAGCGAGGATCCAGTGGCAGGGCGATGGCGCGCCTCCTGCACTGATGTCGGGTTCATTGCTGCTTGCGCCGATCAATCTGCCGGGCCGGCCTCTGATGGCGATGCTCTGTGCCAGTGGACCGGACCGTCCGTTCGGGTCTGCCGATCTGGTGCTTCTGAAACGGCTTGCTCGACTGGCCATCCAGCCGCTGACGGCGGCCGAGCTGGGCGAGCAGAATGCGCTGCTGGCAGCGGTCATCGGGGGCTCGGATGCCAGCATGACGATCGCGGATGCGCGCGCGCCCGACCAGCCGATGATCTATGCCAACGACGCGTTCCTGCGGCTGACCGGCTATTCGCTGGACGAGACGATCGGCAACAACTGCCGGTTCCTCGCGGCCGATCCGCCGGATGCGCCCGAGCGCACGCGGCTGCGGGAGCATGTCGCCGCTGGTCGCTCCGGCACCTTCCAGGTGCGCAACCGGCGCAAGGACGGCAGCGAGTTCCTGAACCACCTGTCGATGCATGTGGTGCCCGATTCTGCCGGTGCGCCACGCTATCTGGTCGTGACCCAGAGCGACGTGACCGAGGCCCGGGCTGCCGAGCAGGAACGCGATGCCGGCCGGGCGCGGATGGAAACAGCCCTGTCGCTCGCCCAGAGCGGCTTTCTGGTGGTGGATACGGCCGGGACCATCCTGATCGTCAACGGCGGCTGGAGCCGGTTTTTTCCGGCAGCCGATCCTGACTGGGTGGTGGGCGCGGACTTCCGGGCCTGCTGGCGGTCGCATCTGGAGCGGCAGGGCATATCTGCGGATGATGCGGCGGAAATGGCGGATGCCCGTCTTGCGCGAATGCTTGCGGGATCCGACCCCGAGGAACGGCGCGGGGCGGACGGCCGGATCGGGCTGGTGGCCGAGCGGCCGCTGCCCGATGGTGGTGCTGTGGCGACCATCACCGACATCACGGCCCAGAAGGCGGTGGAAGAGCGGCTGGCCGACCAGCTCTATGCTTTCGAGGTGTGCCAGGACGGGATTGCGATCACCGACCCGGACGGCTGCTTCAGCTATATGAACCGCGCGCATGCGGAGATGTTCGGCTATGCCAGCGCAGCAGAGTTGCACGGCCGCAGCTGGGCTGTGCTCTATGATGCAGAGCAGGCGGCCCTGATCGACACGATCGCATTCCCGGTGCTGATGCGGGAAGGATCCTGGCGCGGTGAGCTTATCGGCCGTGCGAAGGACGGCAGCGCCGTTTCGCAGGAAGTGTCGCTGTCATCGCGCCCCAATGGCGGCCTGGTGTGCGTGACGCGGGATGTCTCGCTGCGGCAGGAAGCGGAACGCGAACAGGTGCGTCTGCGCGAGCAGCTGAACGCCGCCCAGCGTCAGGAGGCCATCGGCCAGCTGGCGACGGGAATCGCGCATGACTTCAACAATGTCCTGGCTGCTATCTCAGGCTCGGCCTCGCTGCTGATGGACCGTGCCGACCCGACCCTGCAGCCCCATGTCGCGCGGATCCAGGCGGCGGCCGGAACTGCGGCGTCGCTGGTGGAAAAGATGCTGTTCCTGGGCGCGCGCCGATCGCAGCGGCGGTCCGTCGACCTGCGCGACATCGCGCATGAGGCGAGCGATCTGCTGCGCGCCAGCCTGCCGGCGCGCGACCGGCTGGAGTTGAGCCTGCCCGCCGGCCCACTGGTGGGCGAGGCGGACAGCACCGAGCTGACCCAGATCATCCTGAACCTGGCGATCAATGCGCGCGATGCGCTGCCGCCGGGCGGCGGGCGGATCGACATCGGTCTGCGCCCGATGACCGCAAAGGACCGGCTGACCCCGCCGATGCTGGGGACCATGCCGCGCGGGCCCGCCGCCGTGCTGAGCGTGCGCGACAATGGGTCGGGCATCGCGACCGACGATCTGCAGCACATCTTCCAGCCCTTCTTCAGTCGCAAGGGTGACCAGGGCAACGGGCTCGGGCTGTCGGTGGTGGCAGGCATCGTGAAATCGAGCGGCGGAGCTCTGCGCCTGACGTCCGGGCTTGGGCAGGGGTCGGCGTTCGAGGTGTTCCTGCCGTTGGACGGAGCCGGCGCCGAAGCCAACAGCGCGCCTGCCATTCGTGCCGCCCCGCAGGCAGGTTCGGACGGCGCTTTCCTGAAGGGGCTGTCCGTGCTGGTGGTCGACGACAATGTGCACGTGCTGGAGATGCTGACGGGCATACTGGAGCATTGCGGGGCGGAACCCGGGCCGTCGCTGAGCCCGGCCGATGCGCTGCACGCCTTCACGTCGGATCCGCAAGACTGGAGCCTGGTGGTGACGGACTATGACATGCCCGAGTTCAACGGCGCCGAGCTTGCGCGGTCTGTCCGCCGGATTCGCCCGGACATTCCGATCCTGCTGTGCACCGCGCTGCCCGAGGCGCATCGCCAGTCGGCAGCCGACCTGTTCGACGCGGTGATCGGAAAGCCGGTGGCGATGGAATCCTTCGTGGCGGCAGCGGCCGCTGCCATGGCGGCTCGGGCGGAGAGGAGGAAGACATGCGAGTCCTGATCGCGGACGATTATGTGGATTTGCGCGACATACTGGCCTCGTGCCTGGAGATGCAGGGCGGATTCGAGGTTGTGCAGGCTGATGACCTGCCGGGGGCGCTGGGCGCCATGGCTGCCGGGCCGGGCTTTGACGTGGTGCTGCTGGATCTGGGCATGCCCGGGATGTCGGTCGAGACCGGGCTTCCGCAGGCGGTCGCCGCTGCCGGGAAGGCCGCTGTCGCGATCCTGTCCGGTGCCCCGCCGGCGCAGGCGGTGCCCTCGGTCTTCGCGGCGGGCGCCAAGGGGTTCCTGCCCAAGAGCTTGTCGGTCCGCGAGCTCGTGACGGCTGTGCGCTGCCTGGCGGCCGGTGAGCGCTACATGCCGGCGGGCGTCGAGGCGAAGCAGGCGTCGGGGCTCCTGCGCCCGCTGCCGGCCGGGCTGACGCCGCGCGACTTGGGGCTGATATCGGCGGTGCGCGAAGGGCTGGACGAACCGGCGATCGCGATGCGGCTGGGCCTTAGGGAAGCAAATGTGCGGCTGCAGCTGGCGACCCTCTGCCGCAAGCTGGACGTGCCCGATGTGCCGGCGGCGATTGCCTGGGCCGACCGCGAGGGCCTTGCCTAGTTCGCAGCCCGCAGCAGCTCGCGCGCAGTGATCATCCGCATCACCTGGTTGGTGCCTTCAAGGATCGAATGGACGCGCCGGTCGCGCCAGAGCCGCGCGATCGGTTAAGCCGGGAGGGAGCCATAGCCGCCGGGCAGCGGGAGGGCGCGGTCGAGGACGGCCGTGCGGGGGTGGGGGGCGAGGCGCG
>JBKDAC010000272.1:0-1917 GCA_046316515.1 Sandaracinobacter sp.
CCTCGCCCTGCGCGCGCGGCAGCCACTCGCCATAAGGCTCCGGCGCGCCGTTCAGCGGGCTGCGGCTGAACAGCACCCCCGTCCCCGACCGCGCGCAGCGGTTGCCGAACACCATCGCCTGAACAGTCACCGCCGTGCCCAGGTCGTGCGATATGCCTTGATGATCCCGCCAGCGCCGCGCACGGCGGCTGTTCCAGCTGGCGAAAACGGCCGCAACCGCAGCCATCAGCTGCGCCCGCGGATCAGTCGGCGGCGCCGCGCCCACGATCTCGCCAAACAGCACCTCGAACCGCTCCCGCGTGTCGCGGGCAAACTCGGCAAGCCCGGTCTCCGCCGCCAGCGCCGCCTCGGCCTCGGCGCACAGCCCCAGGTTCAGAACCGTGTCCATCATCCCCGGCATCGAGATCACCGCCCCCGACCGCACCGAAACCAGCAGCGGCGATGGCCCCGCCCCGAAGCGCCGGCCGGTGTGCCCTTCCAGCCAGCCGATCCCCGCGTCGATCGCTTCACCAAGCCCGGCCGGAAACGCCCCGCTCGCCAGATAGGCGTTGCAGGCCGCCGTGGTGATCACGAAGGCCGGCGGCACCGGAAGCCCAAGGCCCGAAATGGCCGCTAGCGAAGCCGCCTTGTTCCCCACAAGCGCCCGATCGGGCGCCGCGCCACCTGTCAGGTGCAACACAAGCGGAGCCGGGCCGGCCATCAGTCGGTCCGCCGCCCGCCAAGCGCCCGGATCAGCTCCTCGTGCAGCTCGAACCAGAGCGTGTGATAGCTCTCGAGGCCGGCGTCACTCACCCAGGCGATGTCCCCGTCCTCCGCCCGCTCCAGCGCCTCCAGCAGGGCGCGCCGGTAGAAGCCGACCGCCGGCATCCCCGCCTCAAGCCGCGCCAGCACCGGCTCGGCCCGCTCGTGCAACGCGCTCAGCCGGTCGATGATCCGGGCGTCGTGGGCCGCATCGCTATGGTCGTTCGCGATCTTCTGCCCGGCAACCGTAATCAGCTGCCAGTCGGTCATCAGCTGTTTCAGCGCCACGTTGAGGGTCTCGAAGGCGGCGTTCGCCTCTGCCACCGCCGCATCGGCCCGCACATCGGCGAACAGCCGCGAGTAGTCCGCCTGCAGCGCCAGCCGCGCCAGCGGAGACAGGGTCCAGCGCTCCCCCGCACGGACCGTCCGCCCCGACGCCTCCGCCGCGGCAAGCTCAGCCTCGACCGTTTCAGCCGGCAAGCCCGTCCGGCGGGCAAGCGCGGCCGCTGGCGCTGCCTTCAGGATGGCAAGCCCGTGCAGCACCTGGTGGCGGATATCGGTCATCGCTGCATCTCCAACCGCTCCAGCACACGCGCCTTCACTTCCCGGCGCAGGATCTTGTTGGCAGCACTCTTCGGTAGGCTGTCCCACACCTCGATCGACTTCGGCGCCTTGTACCCAGCAAGCTGCCCGCGCGCCGCCGCCAGCAGCGCATCCGGGTCCAGCCCCGTGCCGGCGACAACCGCATGAACCCGGTCCCCCCAGGTCTCGTCGGGCAGGCCGATCACCGCCGCCTCGACCACCCCTTGCAAGGACAGCAGCACATCCTCCACCTCGCGCGGATAGACGTTGTAGCCCCCCGAGATCAGCATGTCGTTCTTCCGGTCGAGAAGATAGAAGAAGCCGTCCGCATCCATCCGCCCGATGTCGCCGGTGTGCAGCCAACCGCCCCGGAAGGCCTTCGCCGTCGCCTCGGGCCGGCTCCAGTAATGGGCCATGGTCTGGGGGCCCCGGCACACGATCTCGCCGATCTCGCCTGCGGGGAGCAGCCGGCCCTCCTCGTCCATCACGCCCACATCCGCGCAAGTGAAGGGCCGTCCGCAGGATCCGACCCGGTCATGATGTTCGGGCGCCAGGCAGGTGATCACCATCGGGCTCTCGGCCTGGCCATAGGTC
>JBKDAC010000273.1:0-1670 GCA_046316515.1 Sandaracinobacter sp.
TCAACCACCTAGCTCGAAAAGTCATTCACGCTCCACTGGGGAGGATTGTCATATTCCTTGTCGGCTATGGTCCAGATTGTTTCATAGCCGCTGACTAGGCGGCGGTTGGTCTTGTCGGCGCTTTCTAGCCGCACGTGCGGCGCTTCCCGGCCGCGCTCGTGATATTCCTTAAAGCTAACCGAAAGCGTCGCGCGCGCCGGGGTTCCGTCGGGGCGGAACAACGTGATCTTGCGTCCGACTTTCTCGAGGACCGCTTGGAACCGCAGCGGCCCCCAAACAAAGCGCACGCGCGGCGGCGCATGGAGATCCGGGTCGAGATCGAGCAAGCCGACGATATCGTCGATGCGCTGCTTGACGCTCCTGCTCTCGCCACCGCCGAGGACTTTCGGGGTTTCGGACGGTGGCCCGTCAGGATCGGTCCAATCGTCGAGAAACAGCTCGAGCGAGAGCGTTGCGGCATCGCCGTTGACAAACTGGATCAGCGGGCTGCCGATCCCCGGCAGCGGCGTCGCCTTGTAGGCATTGGCGCGTTCGACACTGTACTCGTTCGGGTTGAACAACACCTTGTGCCTGTCGCCGGCCTTGGAGCCGTCGAGTACCTCAATATAGGCCTTTTCCAGCGACTGGAACATCTACAGCCCCCTGCGCAGCCGGTCACTGCGCACGCGCCGCTCGATCCTGTCGATGACCTCATCGACGATGCGGCCTGTCTCAAACACCACAGCGGGGGCTGCCAGAATGGGACCAGGGGAAGCAGCGTGCGTCACTGAGACGCCCCGTGAGAACTCTGGCGCGCTCAGCGCCCGCGCCAGCGCGGCAAGGTCCTGGGCAGCTGTGGGCGCGTCGGCGCGGGTTTGCCATGCAAGATCGAGCGCCGTGCGGCGAGAGCGCGCCTCAGTTGGCGGCGACGAGCGGTGGGATGGGACGGCAGTATAGCGGGCCAGGATCGTCGGTCGATAAGCGCTTCGCGGTTCGGGCGTGGTCGGTGCGCTTAGCGCGCGGCGTAGGGGAGAGAAACTCGCTGCGGGGGTGTGCTGGGCGGTTGTTCGCCGACCGGATACCTGCCGCAGAGACCCTTTGGAACGCCCTGCGGCTACGTCAACCGCGCCGGGTTCAGTGGTAGCGGGGCGGTGTAGATCGCGGCGCCTATCCCAAAGCAGAAGAGTTGAGCGCGATGCATCGGTGATGGTGAGGTCTTCGCGCGTGACGACGCTCATCTCCCGCCAAGCCATCAAGCTTATGGCGCTGCGCCGATTGTAAGCTTTTGCGAACTGATGCGCGTCCGGTGCCGGCGCGGCAAATATGCGCTGCGCCTGAGCCACGAAGGCTGCAGGCGTTTGACGCACCGACGCTGGCATAGATGCAGCCAACAGCTCCGTCGGGGTCCGCCATTGCAGATCAACAGAGCGAAGACCGTAGGTGTTACGCGGAGGTGGACCTGCTCCCAAGTTCGCCGTGGCCCGCAGTCGCAGCTCAACAGAGCGCAGACCGGAGGCGCCACGCGCAGGTGGGCCTGCTGCCAAATTGGCCGGTGCCTGCCTTCCCACCCCCGCGAAATGCTGCACCTCGTGCAGCAGCATTTCGAGATTGAATTTGAAATGAAACGCCGGCCGGATCGTCAGGTTGAGCGCCGGATAGTCGCGAGCCGCTGCCGGTTTGCGCCAACGCAG
>JBKDAC010000274.1:0-9601 GCA_046316515.1 Sandaracinobacter sp.
GCAAGACCTTCATCGACGTGTTCGAGGCCGAGGCGAAGAAGATCGGCGGCGCGAAGTTCCTGGCGCAGGGCACGCTTTACCCCGACGTGATCGAGAGCGTCAGCTTCACCGGCGGCCCCAGCGTCACCAGTCAGAGCCACCACAATGTCGGCGGCCTGCCCGAGCGCATGGATATGGCGCTCGTCGAGCCTTTGCGCGAACTCTTCAAGGACGAGGTCCGCGCGCTGGGCCGCGAACTGGGGCTGCCTGACGTGTTCGTCGGCCGCCACCCCTTCCCGGGGCCCGGCCTTGCGATCCGCATTCCCGGCGAGGTGACGAAGGAGGCCTGTGACATCCTCCGCCAGGCCGACGCCATCTATCTCGAGGAAATCCGCGCTGCCGGCCTCTATGACCAGATCTGGCAGGCCTTTGCCGTGCTGTTACCGGTGCGCACCGTGGGCGTGATGGGCGACGGGCGCACCTATGACAAGGTCTGCGCACTGCGGGCCGTGACGTCGGTCGACGGCATGACGGCTGACATCTACCCCTTCGAGGCCGCCTTCCTGAGCCGCGTCGCCACCCGCATCGTGAACGAGGTGCGCGGTATCAACCGGGTGGTCTATGACTATACCTCCAAGCCGCCGGGCACCATCGAGTGGGAGTGATTCGGGGCAATTTTGGCTATCGCGATGAATCGGCAGAACCCAAACAACACATTGAAATAAAAAGGGGCTATCTCTCGATATCTATCGGGGTCCATTGCACGCGCTGACGTGCCCTGCTGATTGTTACCAGTCGGAGGTGGAGTCTCGCTCTTTCTGCACTGCTACCCTGACGTGCCTCCTCAAACTGGTCCAGGTGTCAGGGGGCAAAGCAGTCCCGGTGCTGCAGCCGGGGGTCCGAGTATCTGTTCACCCATGGACTTGCTGGTGCAGCACGCAGTCTGAAGCCATCTGGTCTCTCCCTGTTATTCCCTGTTCCCGCGCCTGAAACAGGGAATTCGATAAATTTTCGGGGCTCTTGCAGCGCCGAGACATCGGACATGCCACTGAAATAGCAGTAAACTCCTCCAGTGGCGCTGATTTCAGAACAGGGAATTCCCACCTCCCATAACAGGGATCCAAGCAGGCGATATCAGGGAGCGCTTGGAGCTAGATCAGGGACAGATGAGGTCTGCGTTTAGAACCGCGGTCGCCACCTTTGCTCGGCGTCACGATCGTCAGGTTCGTCGTTGTCTCGCAGCTCGGCGTGGAGCATCTGGAGGACGAACCCCTCGCGCAGAGACATCCCATATTCGGTCAGCGGCAAGCGCCGAGATGCTGCCGCCCGGCAGAGCCGCACTACCCATGCTGCGCCGGAGGCCGTCGATGCCTGCATTGCCTATGCCGACCTGATTGCCGAGGCGATTGCTGGGCGCCCTGCACACGAACTGCTGGCTCCACGTGACCTTGGGCTTGCTGGAGCCATACGCCCGATCATGGCCGGGCGCTGGCGCGGCCAGCACCGCGATGCCATCCGCGGATCAGGCTATGTCGCGCACAGCCTGGAAGCGGCTCCTTGGGCGGTAGGCCGTTCCGGTACCTTCCAGGAAGCGGTGCTGATTGCCGCCAACCTCGGTGAGGACGCCGACACCACGGCCGCGATCACTGGGCAATTGGCCGGGGCTATTTGGGGTGCCAGCAGGATTCCGCGAGCATGGCTGGACCGGTTGGCGTGGGCGCCGCGTTCAGGGGCGTATCCAAATGCCGAGCCAGTCGGCGACCAGCGCAGGCCGGTCCAGGCCCTCGATTTCAACCGTCACACCGAAGGTGACGAGGATGCGGCTGCGCGCATCGGTGCGCACATGCTTCACGACGAAGGCCCCGCGCACGCGGCTGCCGACAGGCACCGGTTCGATGAAGCGGAGCCGGTCGATACCGTAGTTCAGATAATAGCCCTCGGCAGACGGCGTCCGAGCCGGGGCCGTCTTCATCGCCGAATGCAGCAGATGGGTAATGATGGACATGGTCCAGAACCCGAAGGCGACGGTCGTGCCGAACGGGCCGGTGTCACGCGCCCAGTTCGGATCGAGGTGCATCGGATCGTCATCCAGCGTGGCAGCTCCAAATTTGTCGAGCAGCTGCTGTGTGACAATTACCCACTCGGATGTCCCGATTACATCTCCCGGCTTGAGCGTTGCGAAACCGTCTTCGTTCAGCTCGCGTTTGGCCGCCATAGGACTCCGTTCCCGCCTGCGTGCAACGAAATTGCGTTAGATTTCTATTCAGTAGTGTATGGTAATTATCCGGGCAAGCGCGGTCGGGCGTCGATGTCGCGTCGATAGGAATGCGATTGGGTGACCGGCTGCTCTTATGTATGGTCGACATGCAATGATGACAAAGAAACTGCAGGTTGGCGCGCGCTCTGGAAGGGGCAAGGAACCCAAGTTCTCAGCAGAGGACTGGGTGGAAGTGGCTAAGCGTGTATTGGTCGAGGAAGGCATTGCCGGGGTGAAGGTGGACCGGCTTGCAACCCGGCTGGGGGTCACCCGTGGCGGCTTCTACCACAATTTCGCAAACCGCGATGAGCTGCTGGAACGGCTGCTGGCGGCCTGGGAAGCGGACTGCCGGTTCCTGCCACCGGAACAGCCGGGCAACAGCCCTGCCGAGGCAGTCGAGTGGCTGGAGCGCTTGGTCGACCGGCTGATCGAGGAGGACGGCTATGATCCACATTTCGACATGGCCGTACGGGAATGGGCCAGATCGGATCAGCGCGCTGCCTGGGCGGTGGAGCGCCGCGATCGAAACCGGATGGCAAGGCTTCAGCGCTTCTTCTCGATCCTTGGCTATGAGCAGGACGAAGCGGTCATGCGCGCACGTGTCTTCTATTTCCACCAGATCGGCTTCTACGCGATCGGCGTGAAGGCCAGCATCGCGGATCGACGGCGAGACGCCAAGCTATATACCGACGTGCTGTGCGGGGAGCAGGTGCTTCGCAGCGCAAGGGGCACATCGCCGCCCCGGAAAGGCAGGGCCCACTAGGGCAGTTGACCAGCGCGCCGGATGGGTGCGCCGCCAAAGGGTACAAAAGGCCCGCCCGCCGCCTCCGCGGCGCTGTGGCGGTAATCGGCCTATCGGAAAGGCCGCGTTCAAAATGCACTATTGCATGTTTTGGAGTGATGCGAAACACTGCCCCGAAAGCGCTAGCCCTGCGAATGAGGAGGCATTGGGATGGACATGGATCGCCGCTCGGCTGTCGGACTGATGGGGCTGCTGGCTGGGTCGGCTGCGCTGCCCGCCGCAGCGTCGGCGGCGCCGGCTGTTTCGCTGTCTCCTGACGGCTGGCGCGCCGACTATGACCGCTACATGGCCCGCCAGCTGTTCGACCGCACGACGGCCGGCACCGCGCGCGGCATGCGCGGCGCGGTCACCGTCGCCTATAACGCGCTCGCAGCTCGCGCCGGGCTCGAGGCGCTGAAGCGCGGCGGCAACGCCATGGATGCCGCGCTCACCACGGCGATGGCGCAGATCGTCCTGACCGCCGGCGCCCCGGTCAGCTTCTTCGGCATCCAGTCGCTCGTCAGCTACGACGCCCGCACCGGCCGGGTGCACACCATGAACGGCGAATGGAACAGCCTGCTAGGCGAGACCGATCCGCTCTCGATCCCCCGCACGCTTGGCGAACCCACCGGCCCTGCCTTCCTGTCCGGAAGGCCGACCGGGCGGGCGACCCTCGTGGGCGGCTTCATGAAGGGCGTGGAAAGCGCTCATAGGAAGTTCGGGCGGCTTCCCTTCGCGACGCTGTTCGAACCCGCCATCCATATGGCCGAGGAGGGCTTTCCGGTCAGCCGCGAACTCGCCGGCATGTTCACCCTGCGTCGCGAAGCCCTGGCGCGCCTGCCCGAAACCCGACGCACCTTCCTGAAGGCCGACGGCTCGACCTATGTCGCGGGCGAGGTCTTCCGCCAGCCGGCCCTGGCCGAGACGCTGCGGCGGGTGGCGCAAACCGGCGCGGGCCACATGTATGGCGGCGAGTGGGGCGAGCGGCTGGTGCGGGCGGTGCGCGCAGACGGCGGCAAGATGACCATTGAGGACCTGCGCCGATACGAGGTGATCTGGAGCGACGCGCTGGTGGCGCCGATCGGCAATGGCTATACAGTGCATGCCAGCCCGCCCCCCAATATCGGCTGCCTGTTGCTGGCAGAGGCGCAGAACCTGGCGCGTGTGTCGGGCTTGGCCGACGGCCCGCACTGGACCGCATCGGGGGCCGCGCTTGCGAAGGCGCTCGACATCTCGTCCCAGTTTGCGGTTGAGTTCATGCCGCCCGCAGAGGCAAAAACGCTGTATCCCGAGTTGGATCTCTCGCCGGAATCCCGGGTCACCCTGGCGCATGCCGAGAAGATGTGGGCAGCCATGCAGCAGGGGCGAAAGGCCATGAAGTTCCTGCCAAACGGCCCGAAATCGTCGGACGACGTGGTCGCGATCGACTCTGAAGGCAACATGGTCGCCATCACCCACTCGATCAACACGGCTTTCTGGGGGGTGACGGGCATCACCATCGACGGCATCACGATCGGCGATCCGGCCGGGTACCAGCAAGCTGAACTTGCGCGGGTCAAGCCGGGTGACCGGCTGCCCGCCCCGACTCAGACCGGCATCCTGTTCAAGGGCGCCGACCCGGTGATCGGCTTTGCCTCGATGGGGTCGGGCCTTCACCAGCGCACCTTCCAGGGCCTGCTGAACGTCACCGCCTTCGGCATGGACGTTGCCGAAGCGGTCAACACGGCGGACTTCTTCATGCCGCAGATCGATGCAGCGGGCAAAGCAACCATGCTCCTGCCGCCCGGCCGGTTCAGCCATCATGTGCTGAACGAAACCGGCTATGCCTGGCGGGAGTTGCCGCTCGCCGACATCCGCACAGCCGAGGGCAAGTGGGTGGCCATTGCCCGCGACCCGAAGACCGGCGAGCTGGAGGCGGCCTCCCACAACCGGAGCAACAGTGATGCGCTGGCGTTCTGACAGGCCGGCACCAACGCTTCGCATCCGATGGGTGTGGGCGCTTGTCGCCGTTGCGGCAGTGCTGTTTGCCGTTCCGGGCCCAGCCGTCGCCAAGGACCTGATCGTACATGCAGGTCGGCTGATCGACGGCACCGGCGCACCGCCACGTGCCGATGTCTCGATCGAGATCCGCGACGACCGTATCCTCCGCATCGTGCCCGGCTTCATCACCCGCGACGGGGCGGAGGTGATCGATCTTTCGCGCAGCACCGTGCTGCCGGGCCTCATCGACATGCATGTGCACATGCTGATGGGCCATTTCGGCGGCGACCAGGTGCGCGAGTTGGTGTCGAACGGCGTTTACGATCGGTTGCTACGCGCCGTGCCGCAGGCGCGTGTCACTTTGCAGGCGGGCTACACCAGCGTCCGCGATGTCGGCTCGATCGACGCGCCCATGGCAGTGGCGCTTAAGCGCGCAATAGCAGAAGGTCGGATCGAAGGGCCGCGCATGTGGGTCTCGGGCCCGTCGCTGGGGCCAACCGCAGGGCCTAGCGATCTGTCGACCGGCCTCGATCCGGATCTGGCGCATCAGCATTGGCCGGGGCTGCTGATCGACGGTGCTGATGCAGCCCGGCATCGCGTGCGCCTGCTGAAACGGCAGGGGGCGGACCTTATCAAGATCTATGTATCGGGTGGGGTGCTGTCGGTGGGGGACAATCCCAAGGCCACCATCATGACCGACGACGAGATCCGCGCCGTGGTAGAGACGGCGCACACGCTGGGTATGCGGGTCGCTGCCCACGCCCACGGCAAGGACGCGATCGAGCGCGCGTCGCGCCTGGGTGTCGATTCCATCGAGCACGGTTCCTATGGCGACGAGGCGACATACGCCTTGCTGCGGAAGAACGGCACTGTTCTGGTGCCGACCCTGCTGGTGGTCCACCGGCTGACCGAAACGGCACGCAAGACCCCGGATGTCTTTGGACCGACCATGGCGGAGAAGATGCTGGAGGTCGGTCCCCTGATGGCCCGGAATCTGGGGGCTGCCTATCGCGCGGGTGTTCGCATCGCCGCCGGGTCTGACATCTATGGCTTCGACGGCGACGGCCAGAATGGCGTGGAACTGGGGCTGATGGTGGAAGCCGGGGTTCCCCCCATGTCTGCCATCCAGGCCGCCACCGGCAACGCGGCCGACCTGCTGGGCGCTGCCGCCGACGTCGGGCGCGTCTTGCCGGGTCGCTATGCCGACCTGATCGCGGTCGACGGCGATCCGCTCGTCGATATCCGCGTCGTCGAGCGTGTCGGGTTCGTCATGAAGGGCGGGGTGATCGTGAAGCAGCAGCTGGACTGACGACTGCGCCGCCTGGTGCCGGCCCCTCCCGCTTCACCGGCTGGGCGGGGGGGCGGGCAACACCAGGCGGACATGCGCATCGAGCAGGTCCATCGGCACGGAGCCGGTCTCGAGCACTGCCGTGTGGAAGGCGGGCAGCGAGAAGGTCGGCCCCATCCGGTCCTCGGCCTCGGCGCGGATACGGTGGAATTCGCGGCTTCCGATCGCGTAGGCTAGGGCCTGGCCCGGCAGATCTGTCGAATAGCGCAGCAGCTCGCTCTCGATCTCGGCATCGGAGGCGAATGTGTTCGCCTTCATGTAGGCCCGCGCGTCGTCCAGTGACCAACCGAGCGCGTTGAGGCCGGTGTCGACAACGAGCCGATTGCCGAGGAACAGCCGCATGACGAGCCGACCGTAGCGGTCGTAAGGGGTGTCGTAGAGCCCCATCTCGCCTGCGAGGTCTGCGGCATATTCCGCCCAGCCTTCGGTATAGGCCGTTACCGGCACGATTTCGCCGACCCGACGTAGGAGCGGCAAGGCGGTGTTTTCCTGCTGAAGGGCCCCGTGCAGATGGTGGCCCGGCAGAAGCTCGTGATAGATGAGCGCTGCCGCATTGGCGTAGTTGCGCGCAGCCGGGTCAGACCCGTTGTAGACGTAGGCGCCGACCGGCTGCCCGGGGGTCGGCAGACGATAGAAGCCGTAGGTCATCCCCTGCTCCACATGCGGGGGTGCACGTTCGACCGTCCAGCCCGCCTTGGGAAGCCGTTCGAAGTAGCGCGGCAGCAACGGTTCGATGCGTGCCATGTGGCGGCGGAAGAGTGCTTCGATGTCGGCGGGCGTCCGCGCCGCGAAGCGCGGGTCTGCCGACAGCTGTCGCGCAAACTCTGTGCGCGTTCCGCTGAAGCCCACCTCTTTCCAGATCTGCGTCAGCTCTGCATCGCCGTCGGCCATGATCCTGAGACCGATCGCGTGGATTTCCTTTGGCGTGAGGTCCGTGCCGGTGCTTTCGCGGGCCAGAATGCGGTAGGCCGCCTCGCCGCCGGGCAGGCGCGAGAGGCCGACTGCGGCCGGCGCGGCCGCTGCATAGGACTGGTCGAGCCGGTCACGCAGGGCGAGGAACGCGGGGCTGATGTCGGTTCGGACCAATGCCGCAGCCTGGTCCCGGAAGGCGGCACGCTCTGCCGCCGGCAGATGCGCCAGCCGCGACTCGGCCGGTACGAGCATGGCGGCGGCAGCTGCGTAGTTATCCATCACGGTCCGCGCGCCAGGAATGGCCGGCCGCGGAAGACGAATGCCCGCAGCCGCCTGTGTGTCCAGCTTTGCCCCCTGTGAGCGAATGAGGCGACCGTAGCTTTCGAGCGATGCCAGATAGTCTGCCCGCTGCGCCGCGGTCTGCAGCGGCGCTTCTGCGGCAAGCGCGAGCACGGGCTGGTGCAGGAAGTTCGCCGTGTAGGGCGTGACGGGGAAACTGGTGCGCCACAGCGCGGGCCGGTTCTCGATCGTGGTGAGCATCCTGTCGAGGAAGGCCCAGGTCAGGCGTTGCTGGGGGTCAAGCGTTGCCGGATCGATTGCAGCCAAGGCTGTACGGTGGGAGCGCGCCCATCGGGCGTCCGCTTCGAGGGTGGCGCGATCGTCGGGGCGGAACCTCGGCAGGCCGAGGCCCAGATAGGCCCTGACGGAAACGTCGTGGGGTGTGAGATCCGCCAGGATGGCGTCATGAGTTGCGGCGAGGCGTGCAGCAGCGCCCTGTAAGGTCGGTGCAGCAGCGCCGCTTGCCTGTAGGCGGCCTGTTTGCGCATCCGGAGCCCCCGCTGCCGCGGGCGCCACGGCCGTTGCCAGTGCGAGGGACACGGCACCCCCGACAAGTCCGAACCTCATGACTACCCTCCGCTGAGCCTGTTTCCAACGCCCCGATACTCTCGAACAGGGCGTCTTGCGTTTCAACATACACTATTGCATTTTTATATCGCATATTCGATCCTGTCCACGGATGAGCAGATTGACAGATCTCAGCGGAGGGAGACGGCAGATGATGCAAGGTGGGGTGCCAAGGTTCGCGCTGGCCGTCACGACGGCGTTCGTGGTTGCAGTGCCCGGCCGGAGCCAGACGACAGCGGAGACGGATCGCCCAGAGCTGTTCTCGAGCGACATCGTGGTAACGGCGAGCCGACGTGATGAGCGGATGCAGGATGTGCCGGCCGCAGTCACGGCGCTGTCAGGCGATACGCTCGAGACGCTGGGCGTGCGCAGCTTCAGCGACTATGTCAGCCTCGTCCCCGGGCTCAGCCAGCGCGACGTTGGCAACCCTGGGCAAGGCACGTTTATCATTCGGGGTCTCAACACCGGCGCCCAGTCCATCACCAACACTTCGGCCGTCTATATCGACGACACTCCGTTCAGCGCGAGCGGCTTCCTGTCGGCGGGAGCCCTGCTGACGCCGGATCCCGACATAGCGGACGTTGCGCGCATAGAGGTGCTGAAGGGGCCGCAGGGAACGCTCTATGGCGCCAACAGCCTCGGCGGCCTTATCCGCATCGTGTCCAACCGGCCCGACCCGTCGGGCTTCTCGGCGCGCGTTCAGGGCGACGTGACGGCGCTGGATGGCGGTGACGTGGGCTGGTCCACCCGGGCATCGGTTAATGTGCCGCTCGTCACCGACAAGCTCGCCGTGCGCGCAAACGGTGTCTATCGCGTGGCGCCCGGCTGGACGGACAATGTCCAGTTGGGGACGGACAATGTGAACGAATCGATCATCAAGGGCGGCAAGCTGGCCGTGCGCTGGACGCCGGTAGATGCGCTGGTGGTCGATCTCAGCGGCACCATCCAGACCATCGAGAACAAGGGCATAGCGCGTCAGGACAACGAGACGCTGACGCTTGTGCCGCGCGACGGGCGCTATCAGTATAGGCTTGCACAGGATGCACGGGGCAAGCTCGAGTACCGCCTTTACTCAGGCTCGGCCGACTATGATTTCGGGCGCGCTTCGCTGATTGCGACGGTAAGCTATGGCGAATATCGAACAGACCTCTTTTCTGATCTGACGGAAGCCTACATCCCATTCCTTCGGGCGATCGGCTTCGGCGGTATCATTCCGGCCAATGCCCAGGCCACAGGCGATTTCAGCCCCAACATGGACAAGTTCACGGCTGAAGCCCGCTTGGTCTCGGAGCGGCTGGGGCGGTTCGAATTCCTTGCAGGCCTTTTCTACACCGACGAGAGTAACACCTATCGTGCCAATCTCTTCATCGCCGACGGCACTGGAACGCCGCTGGCATCGCCCTTCGACGTGCTGGTGCGCACGACCACTAGTTCGGAC
>JBKDAC010000275.1:0-5055 GCA_046316515.1 Sandaracinobacter sp.
CCGGCACCAGCAGCGGGGCGGCGATCGCGCGCCACCCGGTCACGCACAGCGCGACCACTAGAGTCATCACCAGCAGCTGCGCCGCTGCAGGCCGTTGCGCCAGCCATGCCACCGCCCGGTCGGCACGTCCGCTGCCCGCCAGCGCCAGAACCGGCGGCGTCAGCACCGCATAGACGAACAGCGAAATCAGGAACCACAAGTGCAGGTGCCACACCGTGGGGCCCGGAAGCGGCAGGCGCCACCCGCCGTCGATATAGTCGACAAGGCTCTCGCCGCCGTCATGATACAGCTGGATCAGCCAGTTGGTCACCGGGTTCAGCAGCAGCACGCCTGCCACGAACGGCACCAGGATCAGCCGCCCGCGGTTCACCAGATAAGCGCGCAGGTCGCTGCGGCTGCACACCATCGCCGTGAAGAAGCCCGAGATCAGAAAGAAGGTCGCCATCCGGAAATGCTCGGATGTCAGTTTCACCGCATCGAACAGCGGATTGCTGCCGATCGTCGCCCCGTGCAGCAACAGTCCGAAAAGCATGCAAAAGCATCGCAGGGCATCAAGATGATAAATGCGGGGCCCGGAAGCTGCCATGCCCCCTCCTAG
Source organism: Sandaracinobacter sp. (assembly GCA_046316515.1). Taxonomy (GTDB): domain Bacteria; phylum Pseudomonadota; class Alphaproteobacteria; order Sphingomonadales; family Sphingomonadaceae; genus Sandaracinobacteroides. The sequence goes on from JBKDAC010000275.1 coordinate 599, forward strand.
GCGAGGGGGCTCGCTTGCTCCAGCCCCGAATTTCCGGCAACGCTCCAACCGGATGGCAACCCTCATCACCGGCGCCGCAGGCTTCATCGGCTTCCAAACCGCCCGTGCGCTCCTCGCCCGGGGCGAGCAGGTGGTCGGCCTCGACAGCTTCGTCCCCTATTACCGCCTTGACCTCAAGGAAGCCCGCACCGCCGCGCTTGCAGGTCCCGGCTTTACCCTGCTCCGCCTCGACTTCGCGGATCATGTCGCGCTCAGCGGCGCGCTGCAGGGCCACCGCATCGACCGGATCATCCACCTCGGTGCCCAGCCGGGCGTCCGCTGGTCGATCGACCACCCGCACGATTATGCCCACGCCAACCTTGCGGGCCACCTCGCCCTGCTGGAAGTCGCCCGCCAGCGGCAGGTGCCGATGGTCTATGCCTCCTCCTCTTCGGTCTATGGCCAGAACCGGAAGCTCCCCTTCGCGGTCGAAGACCGTGTCGACCACCCCATCTCGCTCTACGCCGCCACCAAGAAGGCCGGCGAGCTGATGGCCGAAACCTACGCACATCTCTACCGCATCCCTCTGACTGGCCTGCGCTTCTTCACGGTCTACGGCCCCTGGGGCCGCCCCGACATGGCGGTCTGGAAATTCACCGAAGCCTGCCTGAAGGGCCTGCCCGTCCCGCTTTTCAACGCCGGCGACATGCGCCGCGACTTCACCTACATCGACGACATCGTCGCCGGAATCCTTGCCACGGCCGACGCCCCGCCCACAGACGACGGCACGCCCAAGCCCGGCGGCAGCACCGGCCCGCACGCCATCTACAACATCGGCAACAACCGATCCGAACAGCTCACGCGGCTGGTCTCCGTCATCGAACGGGCCTGCGGCCGCTCGCTTATCATCCAGGAACAGCCCATGCAGCCGGGCGATGTGCCAGACACCTATGCCGACATCACCGCGATCGCGCGCGACCACGGCTTTGCCCCCACCACCCCGATCGACATCGGCGTGCCGAGGTTCGTCGACTGGTACAGGGAATGGGTGCGATAGCGCCCGTCAGCGGCCGGCCGCACGGGCCAGCAGCTTCCGCCGGCGCCAGCTTTCGATCGGCTGATCCAGCAGCTGGTTGATCAGGATGGCGGCCGCCATCGAGGCGACAAGCGCCGTCAGCTTCATTGCCAGCACGTCACCCATCAGCCCCCGCAATCCGAAGATCAGCGGAAAGTGCACCAGGTAGAAGGGGTAGGACAGGTCGCCCAGCCAGCGGTCGAACGATCCGGTGCGCACATGCACGTTCCACGCCACAAACGGGATGGACAGCGACGCGACCAGCAATGTGCCATAGGAGAAATTGCGAACCCCGAAGGCAAGCGCGTCCTGCAGATCCTTTGGCGCCAGCATCGAATAGGGCAGCAGGGCGGCGAACATCAGCAGGATCGACGCGATCGCGCCCCCCTTCGACGGCTGCCACTGCGACATGCACAGCCAGATGCCCATCGCAAAGGCGGGCGCAAATAGCAGGGCCGTGATGATGCCTGCGCGGGCCAGAAGCACGCCCAGCACCATCGCCACAACGGTCCCCACCATCAGGGCAAGGGTCCAGCGGGCGCCCGCCATCCGCAGACCCGCCACGATCAGGGGCAGCAACAAATAGAATTGCAGCTCGACATCCAGCGACCAGGTTGTCCCAATCGTGTCATTCCCCCGCGATGCCACGCCCAGGAACAACAGCGTCGACAAGGGGCTGCCGATCACCCGGCCGTAAACGGTCCACTGCAAGGCCACGGCGATCAGGGTGCAGACAATCACGATCGGCCACAGCCTGAGCACGCGCCCGATCAGAAAATCCACTGTTCTGCTATAGCGCCCGTTGACCAGAATGGTGGTCACCCAATATCCGCTCAGCATCAGGAACACGACGACGGCCGCCGTGCCGATCTTCCAGATGCTCACATGGCTGACGAACACCATCAGGGCCAGAAACAGTCGGAATGCGCCGGGCCCCATCACGGCCGAACCCTTGGATGTTGCGCTCACCGATCCTCCGACCTAGCAGGCATATGGGCGGCCCTGATGGCCGTGCCCGCCAACAGGGTCAAGCGGCGCCCGCCACGCGCCCCGTCCACGCCAGCGGAACCGCGGCCCTGGTTACCGCTTTGATGACAGCCCCCGGCAACTGGTCTAAGCTCCCGCGGGTCTGCCCAAGAGGTCCACCAGAGTGAAACTTCCTGAGTCCGTTTCGGTCGTCATCCCCGCCTTCAATCGCGAACTCAGCATCCGGACCGCGGTCCTCAGCGTCGTGCGGCAGACCATGGCTCCACTCGAGGTGATTGTCGTCGACGACGGCTCCAGCGACAGCACCGCCGCTGTCGTGGAGGGCATGGGCGAACCGCTCGTCCGGCTCATCCAGCAGAAAAACGGAGGCATCTCGGCTGCCCGCAACACCGGCATCCGCGCCGCCAGGGGCGACTGGGTCGCATTCCAGGACAGCGACGACGAATGGCTCGTCACCAAGCTGGAACGCCAGTTCGCGGCCCATGCGGCAGATCCGGCCGCACCCGCCGCCTTCTACTGCGGCATGGTCATCGCAGGCGCGCTCGAGGATGCCGACGGCACCGGCCAGGGCCGCCGCCGCATCGCCTACCACCCGGCCCCGTCCGTGCCGGCGGTCTCGGGAAACCTTGTGCCCACCCTCTTGCGCACCAATCCGATCAGCACGCAGACCCTCGTCGCCCGCCGCGAAACCCTGTACGCGGCCGGGCTGTTCGACACGGCCATGAAATCCCTGGTGGACTGGGACATCGCGATCCGCCTCGCCCGGCTTGGCCCAATCGGCTTTCTCGACGAGCCGCTGGTGATCCAGCGCTTCACCCCCAATTCCATCACCCGCGACATGGCCAAGCGGATCGACAGCTGGATCCATATGCTGGGCAAATATGCCGATCTCTATGCGGCCGACCCGGACGCCCACCTCGCCCATCTGCTGAAGATCGCCGGCAGCCTGCGCCGCCTCGGCCAGCATGACCGCGCCGCCGAATTCCTCGCCCACGCCCGCGCGCTGGCACCGCTCTCGCCCCGCACCCGGGCGCTCTCCCTGTTGAACGGCCTGAAGGTCCGCGAAATCGGATGATCAGGTCCTCGGCAGCCCTGCCGGCCAACCGACAAAGGATCCGCATGCGTACCGCCCCCTGGCAGCTCCTGCCCCTTCTGCTCCTCGTCGGCTGCAGCGCCGCCACGGCCCGCAGCCTCTCCGTGTCCGATGACGAAGGGCTTCAGAAGGCCGTCGCGTCCGCCCGCAGCGGCGACAGGATTACCCTGGCCCCCGGCGTCTACGCACCTCTCAGCATCCGCGACCGCGCGATAGAAGGCGCGCCGGTCACGATCGTCGGGAAGGGTGCCCGCATCGCGGCCGTGGCCTTCGAGGGTTCGCGGGGATGGGCGCTCGAGGATCTCGAACTGGGGGGCGCCGTCATGGCCCGCAATCGCGTCGTCCTCATCCACAACAGCGGCGACATCGCGGTCCGCAACAGCCTCATCCGCGGCATGAACCCCAATCAGGATCCCTGGGATGATGCCGCCGTCGGCGTGGGGCTGCGCAGGGCCGACAAGGTCGAGATCGTCGGCAACCGTTTCCGGGATCTGGGTGTCGGCTTCATCGCCGGCACCAGCTCGAACATCCTCTTCCAGGGCAACAGCATCGCCTATGTCCGCGAAGGTTCCGACTGGGTCGCGATCAAGACCGCGACGATCCGGTGCAACCGATACTCGCACATCTTCCCGAACTGGTTGCGCAAGGAACACCCCGACGCCATCCAAGGCTGGTGGACCGGCGACGGCAACAACGAGAATTTCCTGATCGAGGGCAATGTGCTGATGCTTGGCGGCCCCCGCGCGGTGCAGGGCTTTTTTCTCGCCGGCTCCATCACGCCCGATGGCGAGAAGTACCGCCTGCGGAACATCACCATCCGGGACAATATCTACTATGGGTCGTCCCGGCACGGCATCTCGATCACCGGGGTCGAGAATGTGGTGATCGAACGCAACACCATTCTGCCCTCGCCGCATGCCCAGCAGGACAATCCCCCCCCGCGCTCCGAGGACGGGCGCCGCTCCAGCGCCCTGCTGCCACGGATCGCGGTGATCGGCCCAATGTCCACCGGGCGCGTGACCGGAAACATCGCGGCAAAGCTGCAGTTGGAGCCGCAACTCGACAGCCAGGGCAATGTGACCCTGCCACCCGAGGGCGGAAAGGCCTGGGCGCGGGCCTTCGCCGGGCCACCGACCGGCGACGATCCGTCGGTCGCTGATTTCCGCAGCCGGTCGGACGCCGGCGCCCGTCCCATCTGCGGCAGCACATTGCCCGCACCGGTCGAAGCGCCGTCGGGCCCGGACCCGTCCACGGCGGGCCAGCAGACGGTCGACCTCAGCGACTAGACAGACCAAAAAGGGAAGGGCGCGGCAGGCCTTCGCC
>JBKDAC010000276.1:0-720 GCA_046316515.1 Sandaracinobacter sp.
GGTCTAAATCATGGAGCTGACTGCACGTTTTGGGCTGCCGTTGCTGATCGCAGGGCAGGGGCAAAAGGAAATCACCCACAACGAAGCGTTGCTGTTGCTGGATGCGGCCATCAGCTGCGTTGTTGAACGTCGAGATCTGCAGGAGCCTCCCGTAGCGCCGGAGGTGGGGCAATGCTGGCTCGTGGGGATCGGCGCAGGTGGCGAATGGGTCGGCAAGGCTGGGCATGTGACTGTTTGGACAGAGGGCGGATGGCGGTTCTTTCTTCCGCCCGATGGCGCCACCCTGTTCGTGAAGCTGGGAAAAGAGCGTCTGCGCCGCCTGACCGGTGGCTGGCAGATCGATGCCCCAACAGGCGAGATCGGATCTGCTGTCGCGAGCCCTTCCGGTGGTTCGGTTATCGATTCGGAGGCCAGGGCGGCTGTTGACGCTATTCTGGACAGGTTGAAGGCTGCGGGGCTGATTGCGGCATCCTGATGCTTGTATGTGACCGATTACGAGCCAAATTGTTGCTCTGAAAACACAGTTTTGGTGAACGAACCCCTTGCTATCGTGCACCGGCCTCGGTTAGATGGCATTGCCTTAGTGCGTCATACGTAGAAGGGGAAAGTTATGGGGAAGTTCGCCGTTGCGGTCGCACTTGCGACCACGGTATTGGCAGGGGCCGCGCAAGCGCGCGATAACTCTTGGTATATTGGCCTTGATGCGGGCGGCTTTATTGC
>JBKDAC010000277.1:0-2351 GCA_046316515.1 Sandaracinobacter sp.
TCCTGGATCTTGTAGCGGCGGCGCAGTGCCATCCGGCTGCGGCGCAGCGCTTCGGCGCCGGCCTCTTCGGTGTTGCCATGCTCTTCGGGGCGGGCTTTCGGCTCGCCGTCCTCGGTGCCGGCGTCGCCCCGGTCTTCGTCCTCCTCGTCATGGTCGTCGGCGCCATGGCCTTCCTCGGCCAGGCGCTGCTCCTCGCGCAGCAGGGCGTCGCGGTCTTCCTTGGGGATCTGGTAGTAATCCGGGTGGATTTCCGAGAAGGCGAGGAAGCCGTGCCGGTTCCCGCCATAGTCGATAAAGGCGGCCTGGAGCGACGGCTCCACGCGGGTCACCTTGGCGAGATAGATGTTGCCCTTGATCTGCTTTCGGGCGGCGGCCTCAAAATCGAACTCCTCGATCCTGTTACCCTTGACGACGGCGACCCGGGTTTCTTCCGGGTGGCGCCCATCGATCAGCATGCGTGTGGTCATTGAAAAGTCTCCCTGCGCGCGGGGCGCGCTTTTGATGGCCTGCGCGGCGAACGCGCTGTTGAGGGTCTGCGCGGCGAACGCGCTGTTGAGGGTCTGCGCGGCGAGCGCGCTGTTGAGGGTCTGCGCGGCGAGCGCGCGGATTGGTGACGCGCAGGGCGCGGTTGTTCGGAGCGCCGGCGGCGCGGAAATGCGAGGCGGCTGCTGCCAGGGGCAACGATGTGCCGGACCGGGTATGCGGTAGTGCAGAGGTGGCAGAGGTTGCAGGGGCTGGCGAAACCGGGCGCGCCAGCCGCACGCGGGCCACCGGGGCCCCCGTGTTCATCAGCGCTCTTGCGTTCCCGATCGTGTCCATTCCACCCCAGACAGTCTGGCCATGGCAGCGCGCGCCAGGGTGCGGCACCATGCCAGGCGGGCATCGAACCTGACGCCAGCTGCGGTCTGCGGTCCAGCGGTCCCGCCCCGGCGTCATCGGCCAACATGCCCTGTTTCGGGCAGCTAGCAGCCCGCACCGCCCGCGGCAAGTGCACAGTCGGACAAAGCCTTGGAACGCACGCGTTAAACCCGGCGTGCACGCTGCCGTTCAAGGGGCCGTGGACAACATTGTTAACAGCCTGAATGCCGGATCCGGCATCGATGTGAAGGCGCTGACCGACGGCCTGGTCGCAGCCGAGCGCGACCCGCGCCAGAAACTGCTGGACGAGCGGCAGGCGCGGGTGGACTCGCGGATTTCCGCCATTGCGCAGTTCCGCAGCGGGATCGACGGCGTGGTCAGCGCGCTGGACACGCGAATCCGGTCGGGTGCGCTGTCGGGCATTCCGGCGGTGTCGGACCCGTCCGTGCTTGGCATGACAGTCACACCCGGGACGACGGTCGCCCGCCAGCAGATCGAGGTACGCGCGCTGGCGCAGGGGCAGACCCTGTCGTCGGCCGCCGTCGCCGACGCGGCAGCCCCCGTCGGCGAGGGAACGCTGACCTTCCGATTCGGCAAGGTCGCCGGCACGGGTGCCGCCACCGGCTTCACGGCGGGCACCGCCGCCAACCTGGTGGTCACGATCGATGCCAGCCGCAACAGCCTCGGCGGCTTGCGGGACGCGATCAACAACGCAGCTGCCCAGGCCTGGGCCGCGATCGAGGCGCGTATCCTGACGGACGCGTCGGGCGCGCGGCTGCAGCGGCGCGGCACGAGCGGCGAAGCCTCTGGGTTCGTGGTGGAGACGACAGGCGACCCGCTACTGGCGCGCTTTGCCTTCGGCGGCGGCACGACCGGCGGCCTCGACCGGACGCAGGCGGCGGCCGACGCCCGGATCGTGATCGACGGGCTGGAACTGCGCCGACCAACCAATCGGGTGACGGATCTTGTGGCCGGCGTCACGCTGACACTGGCCCGGGCTGCGCCCGGCGCCCCGATCCACACCGACCCGGCTGGCCGATCTGGGCCTGTCGGTCGATCGCAACGGCAACTTCCTGGTCGACGAGGTGCGGCTTGCGAAGGCGACGAGCGAGCAGCCTGCGGCCGTGGCAGCGATGATCACGGCCCTGAATGCCCGGGTCAGCGCGACAACGGCCGGCGGGCCCCTTCGGCAGATGGCGCAACTGTTCCGCACGGCGGCCGACGGCAGCCCGGGCCAGCCTTCGGCCCTACAGCGCGAGGCGCGGGCGATCAGCGCCGAGCGCGCTGCGCTGGACGCCCGGATGGAGCGTCTGCGCGACAGCTATACCCGGCAATTCACCCAGCTCGATCTCGCCGTCGGCCAGTCGCGGCAACTCCGTACCTACCTGCAGCAGCAGATCGACCTGTGGACCAACCGACCCAACTGAGAGGAGACCCCATGCTGGACATCATTGCGCGCGCCCCGGACCCGGCCAGCCCCCCGCAGCAGACCC
>JBKDAC010000278.1:0-4438 GCA_046316515.1 Sandaracinobacter sp.
CTTGTCGTCGCTCAGCGGCTTCAACGGTTCCTCGGCGTCGATCAGGGCCTTCAGCCTCTGGCGCACCGCCTCGGCCGAGGCGTCCACGCCGCCATCGCTGCTCTGGATCGCGGTCGTGAAGAAGTATTTCAGCTCGAATACGCCCCGGTCGCAGGCCAGATACTTGTTGCTGGTGACGCGGCTGACGGTCGATTCATGCATCTCGATGGTGTCGGCGATCTGACGCAGCGTCAGCGGCTTCAGATGGGCGACGCCATGTTCGAAAAAGGCCTGCTGCTCCTCAACCAGGGCGACGGCGACCTTCATGATCGTGGTCGCGCGCTGGTCCAGCGCCTTCATCAGCCATTGCGCCTGGCTAAGGCAGCTTTCCAGGAACTGCCGCTCCGGCCGGGCGCTGGGGCCGGGGCGCGTGGACCGCGCCGCGATCCGCGCATGATATTGGCGGTTCACGATCAGCCGCGGCAGGGTTCCGCTGTTCAATTCCACCGACCAGCTGCCGCGCGGTCCGCGGCGGACGAACACGTCGGGCGCCACCGGCACCGTGCGGCCGCCGCCATAGATCAGGCCGGGCTTGGGGTTATAGCCGCGCAGCTCGCGCAGCATGTCGGCCAGATCCTCGGCATCCACCCCACACAGGCGGCGAAGCTGGGCGAGGTCGCCGCGGGCGACAAGATCCAGATTGGCGATCAGCGCGGCCATGCAGGGGTCGTAGCGGTCAGCTTCGATCGCCTGCAGCGCGATGCATTCGGCAAGGGTGCGCGCGCCGACGCCCGTCGGGTCGAAACCCTGTACCAGTGTGAGGACACGCTCCACCTCGGCCTCATCCAGCCCCAGGCGTTCGGCGATATCGGCGAGCGGCTCCGTCAGATAGCCGGATTCGTCGATCAGCGAGACGAGGTGGAGGGCGAGTGGCTGATCGGCGGCGCGGAGCTGCATCGCCTGCCGCTCCAGATGTTCGGCAAGCGTGATGTCGTCGGCGGCGACCTGGTCGAAGCTGAAATCCTCGCCGGGCTCGGCCGGCGCGCCGCTGTCGGCGATGCTGTCGTGGTGGAAGCGATCGGCCACCAGGTCCATGTCGAGGTCGTCGGCGCTGTGCGTGCCCTCGCCGGCTGCGAGGTCGGTGTCCATCCCGGCACTGTCGGGGTCGGCTTCGGGCGCGGGCGCTTCGGGGGGAGCCGCCCCGGCGTCGGGGATGCCATCGGCACCCTCTTCGGCGAGTTCCAGCAGCGGGTTGCGGTCGAGCTCGGCGGCGAGTTCGTTCGCAAGCTCCAGGTTGGACAGGGTGAGAAGCTTGATGGCCGCCTGAAGCTGGGGCGAGATGACCAGCGTCTGGCTGGTCCTGAGATCAAGGCGGGGGCCCAGCGACATGGGATCAGAGGGTGAAGTCCTGGCCCAGATAGACCTGGCGGACCGTCTCGTCCTTCACCAGGGCTTCGGGCGTGCCCTCGAACAGCACGCGGCCATCAAAGATGATGCAGGCGCGGTCCACGATCTCCAGCGTCTCGCGGACATTGTGGTCGGTGATGAGAACGCCGATGTCGCGGTCCTTCAGGTGGCTCACCAGCGTCCGGATGTCGGAAATGGAGATGGGGTCGATGCCGGCGAAGGGCTCGTCCAGCAGCATGATGGAGGGGCTGGCGGCGAGCGCGCGGGCGATCTCGCAGCGGCGGCGTTCCCCGCCCGAGAGCGCCATTGCGGGCGCCGTGCGCAGGCGCGTGATGTTGAACTCGCCCAGCATCTGTTCCAGCCGCGCGGCGCGGGCGGCCGGGTCAGGCTCTGCCACCTCGAGCACGGCGGAGATATTCTCCTCGACCGAGAGGCCGCGGAAGATGGAGGTTTCCTGCGGAAGATAGCCGAGGCCGAGCGCGGCGCGACGGTACATGGGCAGCCGCGTGATATCAACGCCATCGAGCAGGATCCGCCCCTGATCCGGCGCGGCAAGGCCGATGATCGAGTAGAAGCAGGTGGTTTTCCCGGCGCCGTTGGGGCCGAGCAGGCCGACCACCTCGCCCCGGTTCACACTGAGCGACACGTCGCGCAGGACCACGCGGCTGTCATAGGACTTGCCGATGGAGACGACCGCGAGGCCTGCGTCCGGCGGTGGCGCCTGCCGCGTGCGCGCCGTCCCGGCTTCTTCAGCTACAGTCGCCAGCGTCCGGCCCTTCCCTGTATTCGCTTCACATGCCGCGTCGCCGCTTGGCGCGCTTCTTGCTGGTGGGCAGGTTACAGGGATGGAGGGGGCGGTTCAAGGGCGCGGCGTGGTTAAAGCGCCGAAGTGGGTGGTTAGGGGGATACGGCAGCCGGCGGCAAAACCGCCGAGTCGCCTGAGAGAGGGCAAGGCAGAACGAAAGAAGGCGGGCAAAGCCCGCCTCCGTCGGACTGGCGGGTGGTAGAGACCAGCCGCGCAGCCGACCGTCGACTGCAGGCCTTCCCGCGATCGCTTGTGCGATCGCGGGAAGGCCTGCAGCCGCTTACGAGCTGTAGTACATATCGAATTCCACCGGGCTCGGCGTCATTTCCCACCGTGCCACATCTTCCATCTTCAGCTCGATATAGCTGTCGATCTGGTCGTCGGTGAAGACGCCGCCTTTGGTGAAGACGGCCCGGCCCTTGTCGAGCGCGGCGAGCGCTTCGCGGAGCGAGCCGCACACGGTCGGGACCTTCTTCAGCTCCTTGGGCGGCAGGTCATAGAGGTTCTTGTCCATCGCCGGCCCCGGGTGGATCTTGTTCTCGATCCCGTCCAGGCCCGCCATCATCAGCGCGGCATAAGCGAGATAGGGGTTCGCCATCGCATCCGGGAAGCGGACTTCGACGCGCTTGGCCTTGGCGCCCGTGCCATATGGGATCCGGCACGAAGCCGAGCGGTTGCGGGCCGAATAGGCCAGCAGAACCGGCGCCTCATAGCCCGGCACCAGCCGCTTGTAGCTGTTGGTCGTCGGGTTGGTGAAGGCGTTGCAGGCCTTGGCGTGCTTGATGATGCCGCCGATGAAGTAGAGCGCCATTTCGGAGAGGCCGGCATAGCCCTCGCCCGCGAACAGGGGCTTGCCCTTGCTCCAGATCGACAGGTGCGTGTGCATCCCCGATCCATTGTCCTCCTTGATGGGCTTGGGCATGAACGTCGCCGTCTTGCCATAGGCCTGCGCCACCATGTGGACGACATATTTATAGATCTGCATCCGGTCGGCCGTCTGCACCATGGTGCCGAACTCCAGGCCGAGTTCATGCTGGGCGGCGGCGACCTCGTGGTGGTGCTTGTCGCACGGCAGGCCCATGTCCAGCCTGGTCTGCACCATCTCGGCGCGGATGTCGGTTGCGCTGTCGACCGGCGCGACCGGGAAATAGCCGCCCTTGGCGCGCGGCCGGTGGCCAAGGTTGCCTTCCTCGTAGGAGCGGTTGGTGTTGGTGGGCAGCTCGATGTCGTCGATCGAGAAGCTGCTTCCGCTGTAGCTGGTGCCGAACTTCACATCGTCAAACATGAAGAACTCGGCCTCGGGGCCGACGTAGACGGTGTCACCGATGCCCGTACCCTTCAGATAGGCCTCTGCCCGCTTCGCGGTCGAGCGCGGGTCGCGGCCATAAAGCTCGCCGGTCGACGGCTCGACGATGTCGCAGAACAGCACGCCCATCGGCGTTGCGCTGAACGGATCGATGTAGAAGGCGTCCAGGTCCGGCTTCAGGATCATGTCGCTCTCGTTGATCACCTTCCAGCCGGCGATCGACGAACCATCGAACATGAAGCCATCCTCGAGGTTGCCCTCGTCGATGACGCGCTTGGCCATCGTCAGGTGCTGCCACTTGCCCTTGGGGTCGGTGAAGCGGAGGTCGAGCCACTCGATCTCCTTTTCCTTCATGATCTTCAGGATATCGTTCGGCTTGTTGCCCATTTTGTCCTCGCTGCTGTGAAGGTTGGTCTGGTGTGCCTGTGGTATCAGATGGCGTCGAGATCCGTCTCTCCGGTGCGGATGCGGATGGCGCGGTCGATGGTGGAGACGAAGATCTTTCCGTCGCCGATCCGGCCTGTACGGGCGGCGGTCGCGATGGCCTCCACCACCCGGTCAACCTGGCCGTCGTCGACCACCACCTCCAGCCGCACCTTGGGCAGGAAGTCGACGATATATTCGGCGCCGCGATAGAGTTCGGTGTGTCCCTTCTGGCGTCCGAAGCCCTTGGCCTCGGTCACGGTGATGCCGGACACGCCTATTTCGTGCAGCGCCTCCTTTACCTCATCCAGCTTGAACGGCTTGATGATCGCTTCGACCTTTTTCATGGTTCCGGATAGCTCCCTCGGGGCGGCACGCGCGCGGCCGCCTTCTGCGCGTGGTTCAGCAAGGCGCGTGCCAAGCGGCGCGCACAGGGCCAATTCGACTCAGATTGCGGAGTCCTGCCCATTTTGGCGGCAGTTTGCTGAAAAGTGGGGCAGATGGGGTGGCAGAGATCG
>JBKDAC010000279.1:0-4925 GCA_046316515.1 Sandaracinobacter sp.
GTCAAAGCGCCGCGCAGGAAACCCCCTGTCCTACAGACCCCGTTCCGTGCAACGCGGACGCGCACGCCCGGGAGTCCTCTCATCAGCGTGAAGTTTGTGAAGTTTCGCCGCTTGCAGCAGATGCGTCGAAAACCGGCCATCTGTGATGTTTGTGATGCAAAAAATCTTGGCGCAAGATCGGCCCGAGCGGCCGGCGGCGCAGCCGCCGAGTCCGCTTAAGTAACTAAGAACAAGAAAGATTGCGGGCGAAGCCCGCTCGTCGAACGTGTCGGTGGCGGTCGCCACCGCACGCCGGCCGCATCTGCGCGGAGTCCCCGATTAGCGCTGCGCGCTAACGGAGGCCCGCTTCGATGGCGTCCATATCCGCATCACTCAGCCCGAAATGATGCCCCACCTCGTGCACCAGCACATGCGTCACCAAATGCTCCAGGCTGTTCTCGCCATTGGCCCATTCGTCCAGCAGCGCGCGGCGATAGAGGAAGATGGTGGGCGGCAGCGCGCCGGTCATCTCGCTCCCCATGTCCCCCACATGATGGCCCCAATAAAGCCCGAGGAGATCGAAGGGGCTCTCCAGCTCCATCGCGACCGTGACATCCTCGTCGGGGAAATCCTCCACCTTCAGGATCACACGAACAAGATGCTGGCGGAACAGATCAGGCAGGCGCTCCACCGCATCTTGCGCAAGCTGCTCGATCTGGGCGAGAGAGGGCGCGAACTGGGCCATGCGGCCGGAATAAAGGACCATGGACCAATGGTCGAGAAGTTGGACGATGCCGCGCGCGAGGAACTGGCCCGGCAATTGCCCGACTGGGCGATCGAGGGCGAGCATCTGAAGCGCAGCCTCCGCTTCCAAGACTTCTCCGAAGCCTTCGCCTTCATGACCCGCGTCGCCCTCCTGGCCGAACAGCAGGACCATCACCCCGAATGGTTCAACGTCTGGAACCGGGTCGAAATCGCCCTCACCACCCACGACGCAGGCGGCCTGAGCCCCCGCGACACCAAAATGGCCGCCGCGATCGACGCGCTTCTGGCCTGACCCCCCTGCGGCAGTCTGACGCTGCGCGCTTCTGCCATACTAAAGCTGCAACAAGGCACCTCCATTTGTAGCCGCCGCCGCCACTCCTGCGGCCTGCAACCCAAGAGGCCTGTTCCATGAAGATCCTGTTCGCTGCAGCCGCGCTCGCCACCCTGGCGCTTGCCCCCACCACCGCCAACGCAATGAACCACGGCAACCACGCCAACAAGGACATCATCGATACCGCCGTCGCCGCCGGCTCCTTCAAGACCCTCGCAGCCGCCCTTACCGCAGCAGGCCTTGTCGACACACTGAAGGGCCCCGGCCCCTTCACGGTCTTCGCACCCACCGACGCCGCCTTCGCCAAGCTGCCCGCCGGCACGGTCGAAAACCTGCTGAAGCCCGAAAACAAGGCCCAGCTCACCGCCATCCTTACCTACCATGTGCTGCCCGGCAAGGTCCCCGCCTCGGCCGTGGTCGGGAAGCAGCTCTCGCCCAAGACGGTGAACGGCGCCACCCTGAACGTGAACGGCACGAACGGCGTGATGGTGAACAACGCCAAGGTGGTTCAGGCCGACGTGATGGCCTCCAACGGCGTGATCCACGTGATCGACACCGTCCTGCTGCCGCCAACCAAGTAACCCGAACGAAAAAGGGCGGGGCCAACGCCCCGCCCTTTCCCCTTTTGCTTGTGCAGCGCCTCAGCGCGGCGCCATCCGGATCGAACCGTCCAGGCGCACATCCTCGCCGTTGAAATAGCTGTTCCGGCACATTTCCAGCGCCAGGCTTGCATATTCTTGCGGGTTGCCGAGCCGCTTGGGGAACGGGACCGACGCGCCCAGCGCGTCCTTCACATTCTGCGGCGCGGCCTGCAGCAGCGGGGTGTTGAAGATGCCCGGCAGGATGGTGTTCACTCGGATGCCTTCGCTCGAAAGGTCGCGCGCGATCGGCAGGGTCATCCCCACCACGCCGCCCTTCGAGGCCGAATAGGCGGCCTGGCCGATCTGGCCGTCCTCGGCCGCCACGCTGGCCGTGTTGATGATCACGCCGCGCTCGCCATAGTCACCAACGGGCGGCAGGCTCATCATGCCGGCGGCCGACTTGGCAATGCAACGGAAGGTGCCGACCAGGTTGATCTGGATGATCATATTGAAGGCATCCAGCGGGAAATGCTTGATGTCGCCGGTTTCCTTCGATCGGCTGGCGGTCTTGATCGCATTGCCGGTGCCGGCGCAGTTCACCAGGATCCGCTCCTGCCCGATGGCCGCCCGCGCCTTGGCAAAGCCGGCATCGACCGAGGCCTCGTCGGTCACGTTCACATGGCAGAACACACCGCCCAACTCGGCCGCGACAGCCTCGCCCTTTTCCGAATTCCTGTCGAAGATGGCGACCTTCACGCCTTCCTTCGCCAGCGCCCGCGCGGTCGCCGCGCCGAGCCCCGATGCGCCGCCGGTAACGACAGCAGACAGTCCCTTCAGTTCCATGGAAGCCCCTTCCCGCAAATACCGATGTGGCCGCAGCCTTGGCGCGGCCCGGCAGCCCATCCCATCCCTGAAAGTGGGAGGTTTGTCAGCGCGTCCGCCCGCCCCGGCTGCGCGCAATCTTCTGTTCGCGCAGCGCCAGCACGATGGTGGCGGCCAGGATGATCGCGCCACCGACCAGGGTGAGCGGATCATAGCGTTCGCCGAACAGCAGGATTCCGGCCAGCGTGATCAGCCCGAAGCGCACGAAATCATAGGGCATCACCGCGCCCGCATCGGCCAGGCTGAAGGCCCGGCTGAGCGCCAGCTGGCCCGACGCCGCGCAGGCGCCCAGCGCGACCAGGATTGGCCACAGATTGGCTGACGGCCAGGTCCAGAAGGGCAGCGCCAGCAGGAAGGAGGCCGGCGTCGTCAGGATGAAGCTCCACACCGCCACAGCGCGCGGATCGTCCACGCCCGTCAGCTGCTTGATCGCAAGATAGGAAAAGGCGGTGGTGATGGCCGAGATGACCGCGGCCCACAGCCCCGGGGTCATTTCGGTCGTGCCCGGCCGCAGCACCAGCAGCATGCCCAGGAACCCGACGGCCAGCGCCGCGCCGCGCACCCAGCGGATCCGCTCGCCCAGAAACAGCACGGCGCCGATGGTCGCGAACAGGGGTGCGGTGTAGTTGATGGCGAGCACATTGGCGAGCGGCGCATTGGCGACCGCATAGAAGGTCGCGAAGGTGGCGATCAGCCCCGAGGTCGCGCGCCGGATATGCCCGGGCAGCCGCTCAGTGCGCAGCAGGCCGGGCGTCAGCAGCAGCATCGGCGTCAGCCACAACAGCCCGATGAAGTTGCGCCACACCACGATGGCGAACGGGTGCAGTTCCTCGCTGGCCAGCCGGATCATCACCCACGTGCCCGCAAAGGAAATGCAGGCGAGCACCATCCAGAACATGGCCCGGATGTGGGGTGCGAAGATCGGCACGCTCTATCCCCGAATGCGATGAGCCATGCTCATCGCATTCGGCCTGTCGGGCGGCGCGCGGTCGCGCTTGTGGCGTTCCGCCGAGGGTGCTCTCCGATCAGACCTGCACGCGCCATCAGTGGTTGAAGTGCCTGAGGCCCGTGAAGGCCATCGCCAGCCCGCGCTCGTCGGCCGCCGCGATCACGTCGGCGTCACGCATCGATCCGCCGGGCTGGATCACGGCGGTGGCCCCTGCATCCGCCGCCGCCAGCAGGCCGTCGGCAAAGGGGAAGAAGGCATCGGAGGCAACCGCGCTGCCGATTGTGCGGGGCTGCGCCCAGCCGGCGGATTCGGCGGCGTCGCAGGCCTTCCAGGCCGCGATCCGCGCGCTGTCCAGCCGGCTCATCTGCCCGGCCCCAATGCCGGCAGTCGCGCCATCTTTCGCATAGACGATGGCGTTGGATTTCACATGCTTGGCAACCGTCCAGGCAAAGGCCATGTCGGCCAGTTCCTGCGCCGTCGGCTGGCGCCTGGTCACGATCGTCAGCTCGCCCATGGTCTGGTTGTCCCGGCTCTGCAGCAGGAAGCCGCCGGCCACCGTCTTCAGCACCAGCCCCGGGCGCGCCGGATCGGGCAGCGGCGTCAGCAGCAGCCGCAGGTTGGGCTTTTTCGCAACCACTGCCTTCGCGGCATCGTCGGCGCCGGGCGCGATGATCACCTCGGTGAACAGCTCGGTGATGACGGCTGCGGTTTCCGCATCCAGCGGGCGGTTGAGCGCGATGATCCCGCCAAAGGCCGAAACCGGATCGCTGGCCTTCGCCGCGCGGTAGGCATCCGCCAGCGTCGCAGCGGTCGCCACGCCGCAGGGGTTGGCATGCTTGATGATGGCAACCGTCGGCGCGGCCTCGCGGAACTCGGCAATCAGCCCCAGCGCCCCGTCGGCGTCGCCGATATTATTGTAACTCAGCGCCTTGCCCTGCACCAGTTCGGCCCCCGCCAGGCCCGACGGCACGGCCGACGCCGAATAGAGCGCGGCCGACTGGTGCGGATTCTCGCCATAGCGCAGCTCAGCCACGCGCCGTGCGGTCAGCGGCAGCACGGCCGGGAAGCGCTCGCCCTGGTCGGCAAAGGCGAACCAGCTGGCAATCGCGCCATCATAGGCGGCGGTCGCCTGGAAGGCCTTGGCGGCCAGCCGGCGCCGCGTCGCCAGCGACAGCCCGCCAGCCGCCAGCTCGTCGGCCAGCGCCGCATAGTCCGCGGCATCCGTCACGCAGGCGACGAAGGCATGGTTCTTGGCGGCTGAGCGCACCATCGACGGGCCGCCGATGTCGATATTCTCGATGATGTCGGGGCGCGGCGCGCCCTTCGCGACCGTTGCCTCGAACGGGTAGAGGTTGATCACCACCATGTCGATCGGCGCGATCCCGTGCGCCTGCGCGCTGGCCGGGTGGCCGGCATCGTCCCGCAGCGCCAGCAGCCC
>JBKDAC010000280.1:0-13795 GCA_046316515.1 Sandaracinobacter sp.
TGCGCCATCGTCACGCCGCGATCCCTGACCAGTTTTACCGCCTCGAGCTTGAACTCGCGGCTGAACTTGCGTCGCTGCATTCATACCCTCCGGTTCCATAAAACACCTTATCTCGGTGTCCACGAAACCGGCAGCAGCTCATGGGGGCCATCCGGGCTCATTACGGAAAAGTTGATATCGTCGATTTCGAAAAGCTGCAGGCACTCTCGGCAGATCAGCCGGAAGCGCACGGACAGTTCCGGCTCTGACCAGATTGCGCCCATGCGCATGGCGCAGGGCTTATCTCGATTGGGGGCGCGGGTTCGATCCCTGCAGCCGGCACCAGCTGCCTTGCTACGCGGCAACCTGCTCGCCGCCGACGTTGCGGTCGGGCGCGGCAGTGCCTACATGAATCGCCTCTTCAAGGGGGGCTCCATGGCTGACTACCACACCCACGACGATGACGAACCACTGACCGGCGAGGATCGCGATGCCGCCATCCCGACCGATGTGCTCGAAGCCGTGCGCACCCTCATCCGCTGGGCCGGCGACGACCCCACGCGCGAAGGCCTGATCGACACGCCCGGCCGCGTCGCGCGTGCCTACAAGGAGTATTTCAAGGGCTACACCGAAAACCCGCTCCACCACCTCACCCGCACCTTCGACGAAGTGGGCGGCTACGACGAGATCGTCCTGCTGCGCGACATCCCCTTCCAGTCGCACTGCGAGCACCATATGGCCCCCATCATCGGCAAGGTGCACATCGCCTACCTCCCCACCAGCCGCGTCGTGGGCATCTCCAAGCTCGCCCGCGTCGCCATGGGCTATGCCAAACGCCTCCAGGTGCAGGAACGCCTGACCGCCGAGATCGCCGACGCCGTCCAGGAAGGGCTGCAGCCCCGCGGTGTCGCTGTGGTGGTCGAGGCGACCCACGCCTGCATGTCCGCCCGCGGCGTCCTCACCTCGGGCGTCACCATGACGACCAGCCGCATGATGGGCGTCTTCCGCGAGGACGATCGCAGCCGCAAGGAAGTGCTGGCCCTCATGAAGATCGGCTCGAACTAGTCCAATGGGTGGAGATCTCGACATCGCGCCCCCGAAGAAGGTCGGGATGGTCTCGCTCGGCTGCCCCAAGGCGCTGGTCGACAGCGAGCGGATCCTCACCTCGCTGCGCTCCGAGGGCTATCAGCTCTCCCCCGATTATGCTGGCGCCGACATCGTCATCGTCAACACCTGCGGCTTCCTCGACAGCGCCAAGGCCGAAAGCCTGGAAGCGATCGGCGAGGCGATCGCCGAGAACGGCCGCGTCGTCGTGACCGGCTGCATGGGGGCCGAGGCCGCCCAGATCACCGAGCGCTTCCCCCAGGTGCTGGCCGTCACCGGCCCGCAGCAGTATGAACAGGTGGTGGGCGCCGTGAAAGCCGCAGCCCCACTGCCGCCCCAGCCCTTCATCGACCTCGTCCCCCGGTTCGAGGAAGAGGGCGCCGGCCTCAAGCTGACGCCCCGCCACTACAGCTATGTGAAGATTTCCGAAGGTTGCAACCACCGCTGCGCCTTCTGCATCATCCCCTCGCTCCGCGGCGATCTCGCCAGCCGCCGCCCCGACGCCATCCTGCGCGAAGCCGAAAAGCTCGTCGCCGCAGGCACCCGCGAGCTGCTGGTCATCAGCCAGGACACGTCCGCCTACGGCCGGGACCTGCGCCACGCCTCCTTCAGTATCGCCGGCCGCCCCGAAATCCGCGCCCACATCACCGATCTCGCCCGCGAATTGGGCAGGCTCGGGGCCTGGGTCCGCCTCCACTATATCTACCCCTATGCCCATGTGGACGAGCTGATCCCGTTGATGGCGGACGGCCTCATCCTCCCCTATCTCGACATCCCCTTCCAGCACGCTGCGCCCAATGTGCTGCGCGCCATGCGCCGCCCCGCCAACGAGGCGAAGGTGCTCGAGCGTATCGCCCACTGGCGTGAGTTGGCGCCGGACATCGCCATCCGCTCCACCTTCATAGCCGGCTTCCCCGGAGAGACGGAGGACGACTTCCGCTATCTCCTTGACTGGCTCGAAGAGGCGCAGCTCGATCGCGTCGGCTGCTTTGCCTATGAACCCGTCGCAGGCGCCGCCGCCAACGCGCTCTCCGGCGCCCTTCCCCGCGAAGTCCGCGAGGAACGCCGCGACCGATTCATGGCCAAGGCCGCCGAGATTTCAGCAGCCAAGCTTCAGGCGAAGATCGGCCGCACGCTCGACGTGATCATCGACGAGGCGGACGGCCCCGATGCAGGCGGCGGCGCCACCGGCCGCAGCAAGGCCGACGCCCCCGAAATCGACGGCCGCGTCCTGCTGCGCAACGCCCCAAACGCGAAACCGGGCGACATCCTGCGCGTGCTGATCGAGGATGCCGACGACTTCGACCTTTATGGCGCGCCGGTGTGACGCCGCCGCTTGCCCTCTCGGCGCTCGACACGCCGGCAGGACCGATGGCGCTCGCCCATGATGCCCAGGGACTGCTCTGGGCGGCGGAATTCCGCACCGATCCTGCCCGCCTCGACACCAGCCTCGCCCGCTATGGCCTCGTCGCCCAGCCCGGCCTCGCGCCCCTGCCGCCCCCTGTCGCGCAGGCCTTCGCCGCCTATTTCGCCGGCAACCTCCGCGCGCTCGAAGCACTCGCCACCGCCAGTGTCGGCAGCCCCTTCCAGCGCGCCGTCTGGGCCGAACTGCGCCGAATCCCGCCCGGCCAGACCCGCAGCTATGCCGACATCGCCCGCGCGCTGGGCGGCGCGGCCACGGGGGCCGGTCCAAATGCCCGCGCCGTCGGCACGGCCAACGGCCGCAACCCGCTCGCCATCGTCGTCCCCTGCCATCGGGTGATCGGCGCAGACGGCCGCCTCACTGGCTATGCCGGCGGCCTGCAGGCCAAGGCCTGGCTGCTCGCCCATGAAGGATGTGTGGCGTTACATTGGGGTTTGCAGGGCCGATTTTTCTGATAGCAGTCGCAGCCATGGATGCCGCCGTTCCTGCCACCCTCGCCGCCACACCTTTCGATACGACATCCGTCTCCACAGCGGCCCGGCTTCCGGTCCGCCCGCTCTTCGTGGCGATCCTGTTCCTGGGAAGCTTCCTGCTATTCCTGATCCAGCCGCTCTTCGCGCGCCTCGTCTTGCCTGTGCTGGGCGGCTCGCCCGGCGTCTGGAACACGGCTATGCTATTCTACCAGACGGCGCTCCTCATCGGCTATGCCTATGCCCATGCGCTGCAGCGCCTGTCCTTCCGGGTGCAGGTGTGGATCCACCTCGCCGTCTTCGCAGCCGCCGCCCTGACGCTCCCCATCGGGATGCGGGCACTCGGCGGGGCCGACACCGGCGAGGGCGCTGCGCTGTGGCTTCTGCAACTCCTTGCGCTCTCGATCGGCCCTGTCTTCGTCGCCGTCTCGGCCCAGGCGCCGCTGATGCAGGCCTGGTTCGCCCGCTCCACCGATCCGGCCGCCGCCAGCCCCTTCTTCCTCTATGCCGCCTCCAACGCCGGGTCGCTGGCAGGGCTGCTCGCCTATCCCTTCCTGCTCGAGCCCTTTACGGCCCTTCCCCAACAGCAGGGCTTCTGGTCGGCCGGCTATCTCTTCCTCCTCGCCCTCGTCGGCCTCGGCGCGCGCGCCATCCTGAAGGGCGGGGTGCAGCCCCCCGCCACGCTTCCCGACGCCAGCACGGGCCGGGCCGCGCGCCCCGTCACCTGGGGCCGTCGTCTCCATTGGGTGCTGCTCGCCGCGATCCCGTCCGGCCTGATGCTCAGCACCACCACCCACATCACCACCGACATCATGGCGATGCCGCTGCTCTGGGTGCTGCCGCTTGCCACCTATCTCATCAGCTTCATCCTGGTCTTCTCCAGTGCCGGAGCGCGCGCGACACGGCTCACCGTCTTCGCAGCGCCGCTCGCCCTCGTCGGCTTTGGGGCGGTCGGCCTGCTGACGGTCGCCCATGGGGCCACGATCTACGGCCTCGCCTCGCTTGTCCTGCTGCTGGTCGTCGCGACCGCGCTGCATGGCACGCTTGCGAATGATCGGCCGCCGGCCGCCGGGCTCACCGAATATTATCTGCTGATGTCGCTGGGCGGCGTCCTGGGCGGGCTGTTCCCTGCGCTCATCGCGCCGCAGATCTTCGACTGGGTCTATGACCAGCCGATCCTGCTGCTGGCCGCCGCCCTGCTGGTGCCGGCACGGCCGCTGACAGCCAGGATCGGCGCGCTGTGGCAAGGCAATGGGGCTGTCGCGCGCCTCTTCAGGATCCTGGTTCCGCCGATCGTCCTCGGCCTCGGCTGGTGGCTCGGCGCTGCCCTGCGGGTCGTCGAAACACCCCCGCTGCAGATCGCGGCCCTGTTGCTGATGATCACCCTTGCCCTGCTCGCCATCGGGCGGCCGCTGATGTTTGCCTTCATCCTCGCCAACCTGATGCTGGCGCTGGGCGGCTGGCAGCAGATCGACATCTCCACCATCGAAAAGGCCCGGCAGCGCAGCTTCTTCGGAATCTACACGATCGAGAACAGCAACAGCAGCCGCACCCGCCGCCTGCTCCACGGCACCACGCTGCACGGCGCCCAGTCGCTGGATCCCGCAAAGTCCCGCATGCCGCTCACCTATTATGCGCCGCTCAGCGGCATCGGGCTCGCGATGCAGTCCGCCCCCGGCCTGTTCGGCGCCGACGCCCGCATCGGCGTCATCGGCCTCGGCACCGGCAGCCTCGCCTGCTACGCCACCCCTGCCGAGGACTGGACCGTCTTCGAAATCGATCCGCTGATGGTCGAGCTCGCCACCGACCCGGCGGTCTTCTCCTTCATCGCCCAGTGCAAGCCCGACATCCGCGTGGTGGTGGGCGATGCGCGCCTGAAGCTCGCCGACGAACCGGCCGGCCGGTTCGACATATTGGCGGTCGACGCCTTCTCGTCCGATGCCATCCCGCTCCACCTCCTCACGCGTGAGGCGTTCGAGACCTACCGCCGCACCCTGTCGGCCGACGGCACCCTGCTCGTCCATGTCTCGAACCGCTTCCTGAATCTCGAGCCCGTGGTGGCGGCCATCGCAAAGGACATGGGCCTCAGCGCCCGCCAGTTCATCTACCAGCCCGACGCCGAGGGCCAGGCCGAAAGCTACAACGCCTCCATGTGGATCGCACTCACCGCCGACGAGGCCGCCATGCTCCGCTTTACCGAAGCGACAGGGCAGGGGGGCGGCTGGGTGCCCATCCGCAGCCGATCCGACGTGCCGGCCTGGACCGACGGCTTCGCCTCGATCCTGCCCGTTCTGAAACAGTTCTGGACTTCACCATAGGGGCACCCATGACAGACCGGATCCGTATCGCCGTTCTCGGGGCCTCGGGCTACACCGGTGCCGATCTCGTCCGGCTCGCGCTCACCCACCCGATGGTCGAGATCGTTGCGCTCGCCGCCAACCAGAAGGCCGGCCAGACGATGGCCGACATCTGGCCCCATTTCGCTGCCTATCCCAGCCTCCCGCGCCTGATCCGCGCCGACGCGGTCGACTGGGCCGGGGTCGACGCCGTCTTCGGCTGCCTGCCCCACGCCGCGTCCGCCGAACTTCTGTCGACCTTGAAGCAGACCCGCATCATCGACCTTTCGGCAGACTTTCGCCTGAGCGATGCCGAAGTCTATGGCGAATGGTATGGCGTCACCCACCCGGCGCCCCACCTCCTGTCGCAGGCGGTCTACGGCCTCACCGAAATGGCCCGCCCCCGCCTTGCCAATGCCCAGCTGGTCGCCTGCCCCGGCTGCTATCCCACGGCCGCGCTGCTGGCTCTGCTGCCGCTCGCCGAAGCCGGGCTGATCCAGCCCGCCAACATCACCATCAATGCGCTCTCGGGCGTCTCCGGCACAGGCCGCGGTCTGAAAGAAGCCAACCTCTTCGTCGAAGTGGCCGAGGCCGTCGCTCCCTATGCGGTCGGCCGCCACCGCCACATGCCTGAGATCGAGCAGGAGCTGGGGCGCGGCTTCGGCACCCCCATCACCGTCAGCTTCACGCCCCACCTCGTCCCCATGAACCGCGGCGAGCTCGAAACCATCGCCGTCGAACTCGCCCCCGGCTGCACCGCCGAGGACCTGCGCACCGCCTTTGCCGCCCGCTATGCCGGGGAACCCTTCGTCTACCTTCTGCCCGAGGGCACGGCGCCCGCCACCCGCATGGTGCGGGGATCGAACCATGTGGTGCTGAATGCCTTCCCCGATCGCATCCCCGGCCGCGCCATCGTGATCGCGGCAATCGACAATCTGGTGAAGGGCTCGTCGGGCCAGGCGATCCAGAACATGAACCTGATGTTCGGCCTGCCCGAGACGATGGGGCTCGAAGCGGCCCCCCTGTTCCCGTGATCGAGACCGAACGGCTGACCTTGCGCCCCTGGATGGAGGCCGACCTGCCGGTCCTGGCAGGCTTCTCGACCGATCCGGTGCTGATGCACCATTTCGGCCGCGCCGAACTGCTGGACGACAGCGTCGAGCGGCTGGCGCGCATGCAGCGCTTCGACCGGGAACTGGGTTTCTCCTTCCGCGCCGTGGTCCGCAAATCCGACGGCCTCGTCATCGGCAATTGCGGCCTCAAGCCCCTCACCATCGCCTGGCCCGAACCCACCGACATAGAGATTGGCTGGCTCTTCCGGCAGGACTGCTGGGGGCAGGGCTATGCGGTGGAGGCCGCCACCCCGCTGCTCGCGCTCGGCCTGCAATTCGCCCCCCGCGTAATCGCGATCACGGCCGCCAGCAATGTCGCGAGCCAGCGGGTCATGCAGAAGCTGGGCATGGCGCACGCGCCCGAACTGGATTTCGACCACCCCGACGTCGCGGAGGGCCATTTCGCGCGGCCGCACGTCACCTTCGTGAAGGCGCGATGATGTTCGAAACCGAGCGCCTGATCCTTCGCCCCTTCCGCGAAACCGACCGCGACCCCTGGGCCGTGATGAACGCCGACCCCGAGGTCATGCGCCACTTCCCTGCCGCCCTGTCGCGCGACGAGGCCGACGCCGTCATCGAGCGCGTCAACGGCAAGATCGCCGAATCCGGCGTCGGCTTCTGGGCGCTTGAACGGAAATCCGACAGTGAATTCATCGGCTTTGCCGGCCTCAAATGCATCAGTCACGAAAATTTGCCGATCTTCGGCCAATGGGAAGTGGGCTGGCGTCTCGCCCGCCACGCCTGGGGGCAGGGCTATGCCACCGAGGCCGGGGCTTTCGCGCTGGACCATGGCTTCCGCGTCATGGGCCTCCCCCGCATCCTCGCCTACACCGCTCGCAACAATACCCCGTCCGAACGGGTCATGCAGAAGCTGGGCATGGTCCGCGCTGAAGAGATGGATTTCGAGCACCCCGCAGTCCCTGAGGGGCACCCGGTTCGCCCACATATTGTCTATGTGAAATCAATCTGATGCCGCTGTTTCCCTTCAACGGCCTGTCCCCCCGCCTTGGCGAGAACGCCTGGGTCGCGCCCGGCGCGCAGGTGGTCGGCGATGTCGAGATCGGAGCCGGCGCCTCCATCTGGTACAATGTCGTCATCCGCGGCGACGTCATGCCCATCCGCATCGGCGCGCGCTCCAACATCCAGGACGGCTCGGTCGTTCACGTCACCCGCAAACTCGCCGCCACCACCATCGGCGAGGATGTGCTGGTCGGCCACATGGCCCTCATCCACGGCTGCACCCTGATGGACCGCAGCTTCGTCGGCCTGGGTGCCATCGTGATGGATGCTTGCGTGATCGAGCCCGAAGGCATGCTGGCCGCCGGCGCCCTGCTCAGCCCCGGCAAGCGTATCGGTGCCCGCGAGCTGTGGCTGGGCCGCCCGGCGAAGTTCGTCCGCCTGCTCGACGATGCCGAGGTCGCCCGTAACGCCATGGGCGCGGCGGGCTATGTGGAGCTGGCGAAACTGCACCGGGCCTCGCAGGCATGACGTTGCGCTGGGGCCTTGTCGGCGGCGGCGGGGCGAAGATCGGCCCCCTGCACCTGGCCGCCACGCGCCGGTCCGAGATGTTCGACCTGGTGGCAGCCGCGCCCTCCCCGCGCGCGCAAGTCGCCGCCACGACCGACTGGGGCTGTCCTGCCACTGCCGACTGGCGGACGCTGCTGGACGCGGGCCTCGACGCCGTCAGCATCGTGATGCCCGACAGCCTGTACATGGAGATGGCGAAGGCCTTCGACGCCGCGGGCGTTGCAGTCATCTGCGACAAGCCGCTGGCCGCTCGGCCCGATGAAGTGGCGGACTGGGTGCCGCAGCACCCTTTACGGTCACCTACAATTACTCCGCCTATCCCGCCGTCCGGCTTGCGCGGCGACATCGCCCGCTCCGGCCCCGGCGGCACGCTGGCCGATCTTGGCACCCATGGCCTCCACCTCGCCGAATTCGTGCTGGGGACCCACGTGTCGGAGCTCTGCGCAGAACTCGCCACCTTCGGCGTCGCCACCCCATGCCATATCGAGATGCTGTGGCGCTTTGCCGATTGCGCGCGGCAGCCTGTGGGTGAGCCAGCATCTGCCGGGCGGCGGCGAGGCGACGCTGGCGCCACCCTATGCCAACGGCGTGCGCGGGATGCGCTTCATCGCGGCGGCGTTGGAGTCGCGCGGGGCGTGGGTCAGGCTGTGAGGGAGGCAGTGGAGCTGTCGGACGGGCTTCCGGCCGACCCGCTAGGGCGGGCAAAGCCCGCCCAGCGCGGACCCGCCGGAAGCCGCCGGCCAGTTCCACGGCGAATCCGTGCGTTTGCGCTCTGCACAAATCACGGCCGCCTTTGGAAATGGTCGGAGCGACAGGATTCGAACCTGCGACCCCCAGACCCCCAGTCTGATGCGCTACCAGGCTGCGCTACGCTCCGACGTGGCGGGGGGCTTAGGGGAGTGTGGCCGGGTTGGCAAGGGCGTTGGGCCAAAGGTTCGGAACGGCAGGATTGCCGGCTTCGCCGTCGTCTCCGGCAGCAAGCTGCTTGCCGCGCGAACCTGCGACCCCCAGACCCGGAGGCGAATGCGCTACCAGGCTGCGCTACGCTCCGACGCGCGACGGGCCATAGGCAAGCCCCGGCATGAAGGCTCGTGCGGAATCCCTTGTGGTAGACGCAGTCGCGCTGGTGCGCGGCGGGCGGCTGTTGTTCGAAGGGCTTTCCTTCCGGCTGGCGCCGGGCGGCGCGCTGCTGGTGATGGGGCGCAACGGGGCCGGAAAATCCTCGCTGCTGCGCCTTGTCGCCGGGCTGCTGGCACCAGATGCCGGGACGCTCGGCAATCCCTTTTCCACGGCGCTTCTGGCCAGCGACCAGGCGCTGAAGCCTGACCGCACGGTCGCAGGCGAACTCGCCTTCTGGGCCGCTCTCGACGGCAGCAGCGCCGACGCGCTTGCCGCCGCTGCAGAGGCCATGGCCGTCACCCCGCTGCTCGCCTTCCGCTGCGGCCAGCTGTCCTCCGGCCAGCGCCAGCGGGTGGCAATCGCCCGCACCATCGCCAGCGGCGCGCGCCTCTGGCTGCTGGACGAGCCCGCCAATGCCCTCGACACCGCCTCCGAGGCGCGGCTGGTGGCCGCGATCGAGGCGCATCGCGCAAATGGTGGTCTGGTGATGGCGGCAACCCACCAGCCGCTGCCCCTCGCGGATGCGGCGGGGCTGGCGCTATAGCTGGCGCGGATCCTCGGTGAAGATGATCGTCAGCCAGCGGTCCGGGCCGGCCTCGCCGATTTCGTCCCCGATCTCCTGCCGCAGCGCATCGAAATGGGCTATCGTCTTCGCCGGCATGTCCTTGGGCGCCAGCACCGAAATTTCGATGAATTTTGCCCGCCCCGTCCGCGTCACATAGCTTTCATAGCCGCCAAAGCCGTGCCGGGCGACAAAGGCGTCCATCACCGTATGGACATGCGCATCCATTTCGGGCGGAACGATCTGGAAGATGTCCTGAAAGGCCGACCGGGCATCCTTCCAGGGCACGGGCATGATGGCGAGTGACAGCAGCGCCAGCACCGCCGGATCGACATAGGGGATGAGGTGCTCGAACCGCGTGCCCTGCATGGCCAGCGCCGCCAGGAAGGCCAGCAGCAGGGCCGCCGTGATGATGCCCGATGCCGCCCAGGCCTTCATGTCGATCGCGACCAGCGCGGATTCGATGCGGCTGTTGTGGCGCCACAGCCAAAACCAAGTGCCTGCGCAGATCAGAACCACGAGCACCGAATAGAGGATCGCCGGCCCCAGCTCGGGCGCATGGCCGCCCGCCATCAGGCTCTGCACCGCGCCCAGGAAGCCGAAGACGACAAGCGTCATCAGCACGGCAGCCTTCAGCGCTACCACCAGCGGCTCCAGGTGCCAGTAGCCATATTGGAAGCGCTGGTTGCTTTCCTTCGCCACCAGCCGGGCGACCACCAGCATCAGGGCCGTGATGACGGCATCCACCACCGAGAAGAGGCCGTCGAAGAGGATGGCCAGCGAGCCCGAGGCCAGGCCGAACAACACGCCGAGCGCGGCAATGAGGACGGTGGCGCCGACAGACAGGCGCAGCAGCGAGGCTTCCAGCTCGCTGCGAAGTGCCAGTGCGCGTTCAACGGCCCCCATAGCTGCTTGTCGCCCAGCTGTGCGCAGGTGGCAAGGTCGTCCTCAGGCAGAATGGAGGAAATGCATGACATCCCCATCCTGCACGACATAGGTCTTGCCTTCAGCGCGCAGTTTCCCCGCCTCCCGGGCCTTGGCTTCGCCGCCCAGCGCGACAAAGTCGGCAAAGGCGATGGTCTCGGCCCGGATGAAGCCCTTTTCGAAGTCGGTGTGGATGACCCCGGCTGCGTTCGGGGCGGTCGCGCCCTTTTCCACCGTCCAGGCACGCGTTTCCTTCGGGCCCGCGGTGAAGAAGGTCAGCAGGTGCAGCAGTTCATAGCCCGCGCGTATGATGCGGGCGAGGCCGGTTTCCGTCAGGCCCAGCGATTCCAGATACTCGGGCCGGTCCTCGGGCGGCATGGTCACGATCTCGGCCTCGATCGCAGCCGAAATCACCACCGCGCCGGCCCCTTGCGCCTTCGCCATCGCCTCCACCTTCGCGGAAAAGCCATTGCCGGTCGCAGCCGAACCTTCCTCGACATTGCAGATATAGAGCACGGGCTTGCCCGTCAGCAGCTGGGCTTGCGCCAGATGACGGGCTTCGTCGGCATCTGCGGGCTGGGCGAGGCGGGCCGGCTTGCCCTCGCGCAGCAGGTCCAGCGCCTTCTGCAGGGCAACTGCGGCCGACTTCGCCTCCGTGTCGCCGCCCTGGCCCTTCTTCATCAGGTTCGGTACCCGCCGCTCGAGACTTTCGAGATCGGAGAGCATCAGCTCGGTCTCGACCGTCTCGGCATCAGCCACCGGGTCGATCCGGCCTTCCACATGGGTGATGTCGTCATCCTCGAAGCAGCGCAGCACATGGACGATTGCGTCCACCTCGCGGATGTTCGCCAGGAACTGGTTGCCCAGCCCCTCGCCCTTCGAGGCCCCGCGCACCAGGCCGGCGATGTCGACGAAGCCAAGCTGGGTTTCGATGATCTTGGCCGAACCGGCAATGTCCGCAATCTGCTTCAGCCGCGGATCGGGCACGCCCACATTCCCGATATTGGGCTCGATGGTGCAGAAGGGATAATTGGCCGCCTGCGCCGCAGCTGTTTCGGTGAGCGCGTTGAAGAGGGTGGACTTGCCGACGTTCGGCAGGCCGACGATGCCGCAGCGGAATCCCATCACTTGTCTCCTTGGCCGGCCTGAAGCCACTTGGTCATTCGGATGACCGGCAGCGCAATGCCACCGGGCAGTGTTTCAGTATAGCGCGCCTCGGCCACCCAGCCGTGGCGGGCATAGAGCCGTTCGCCCGCCGGTGTCGCCACCATTTCGCCGTGGGTGAAGCCGGCCGCCTGCAGGTCGCGCGCGGACCGGGCGATGAGGTCGGACCGCGCGCGGGCATCGGCCTCGGTCGCGGGGCGGAGGCGGTCGGTCATTTCGCGGTCTGCTGGCGCAGCGCCAGGTCGCTCATGAAGCGGGCGTCGTCCGGCACGGTGAGCAGCGGTGACAGGTCGGCGATGTCGGCGAGCATCTCGCCCAGCGCCTGCTCTTCGGCCTTGGCGAAATTGCCCAGCACATGGGGCGTCACGCGATCCTTGTGGCCGGGGTGGCCGATTCCGATGCGCACGCGGCGGAAATCGGCACCCACATGCGCGATCAATGATCGGATCCCGTTCTGGCCGGCGGCGCCGCCCCCCATCTTCACCTTCACGCGGAAGGGGTCGAGATCCAGCTCATCGTGGAACACGGTCAATGCGTCGGGCTCCAGCTTGAAGAAGCGCAGCGCCTCGCCGACCGAACGCCCGCTTTCGTTCATGAAGGTCATCGGCTTCAGCAGCACGGCCTTCACATCGCCCAGCCGCCCTTCGGCGGTCAGGCCCTGGAATCGCGCCTTCCACGGGCCAAAGCCGTGGACGCGGGCAATCGCGTCCACGGCCATGAAGCCCACATTGTGGCGGTGCTGGGCGTAGGCCGGGCCGGGATTGCCCAGCCCGGCGAACAGCAGCATGGCTTAGGCTGCAGCCTCGCCTTCGCCTGCGTCTTCCTGGCTCTTCAGCCCCGAAGGCGCAACGATGGTCGCGATGGTGAAGTCCCGATCGATCACGGTGGTGACGCCCTTGGGCAGCTTCACGACCGAGATGTGGATCGAATCACCCACTTCGAAGCCGGTCACATCGACGACGATGTCGTCGGGGATGGCGTTCGACGGGCATTTGATCTCGACCTCGTGGCGGACGACGTTCAGCACGCCACCGCGCTTCAGCCCCGGCGAGGCGGCTTCATTCTCGAAGCGCACGGGGATGTGCACGGTGATCAGTGAATCGCCGGTCACCCGCAGGAAGTCCACATGGATCGGACGGTCGGACACGGGGTGGAACTGCACGTCGCGCGGCAGGGTGCGGTGCGTCGTGCCATCGACCGTGATTTCCACGACCGAGTTCATGAAGTGCCCCGTGTGGAGCATCTTGGTCAGGAGCTTTTCCTCGACGTGGATCGGAACCGCGGCTTCCTTGTTGCCGTAGATCACGGCCGGAACCCGGCCTTCTCGCCGCACCGCCCGGGAGGCT
Source organism: Sandaracinobacter sp. (assembly GCA_046316515.1). Taxonomy (GTDB): domain Bacteria; phylum Pseudomonadota; class Alphaproteobacteria; order Sphingomonadales; family Sphingomonadaceae; genus Sandaracinobacteroides. Next base: position 13,067 of record JBKDAC010000280.1, read on the forward strand.
CCCTTGCCAGCCCGGTCGCGTGCTTCCGCGGCGAGCGTCAGCACATCAGACATGTATGTTCTCCGTATTGTTGGCCCGTGCCTCCAGGGTGCGCGGGCGATGGAAGTGCGCGCCTTTAGCGGCAACAGGGGATTCGCGCAACGGTCAGCGCAAAGTTGCGAGCCATTCGCAGGATTTGGCTTGCAGAGCCGATCGGCCGCCGCTAGCTGCGAATGCAAATGCCTCTCAACAACAGCCGGAACACCCGCATGACGCGCTTCCCTCTTGCCGCTGCCCGCGCGACGCTTGCCCTGCTGGCCGGGCCCGCCATGGCGGCCGACGCGGATGCGGACGCCGAGGCAGCGCCGCCCGAGATTCTGGTCATCGGCTCGACCGAGCGGCTGCTCGACATTTCGGGCTCGGGCTCGGTGGTCACCTCCGAGGACCTGCGCCGCAGCCGGGTGCTGAACGTGAACGACGCGCTGCGCCAGGTGGCCGGCCTGTTCCCGCGCGACGAGGAGGGGGCGGGCGCCCGCCCCAACATCGGCATCCGCGGCCTGAACCCCACGCGCTCCACCAAGATCACGCTGCTCGAGGACGGTCTGCCGCTCGCCTACGCCCCGTATGGCGACAACGCCAGTTACTTCCATCCACCGATCGAGCGCTATAGCGGCATCGAAGTGCTGCGGGGCACGAGCGCGTTGGCCTACGGCCCGCAGACGATCGGTGGCGTCATCAATTACCTCACGC
>JBKDAC010000281.1:0-10294 GCA_046316515.1 Sandaracinobacter sp.
CCGCAGGCCCATCGCCATGGCCGAGATGCGGTCGATTTCCTTCACGCCCAGCTCCTCGATGCCGCGCATGCTGGTCCGCCCACTGGCCAGGGCCGCCGCCACGAACAGGATCGGATATTCGTCGATCATCGAGGGCGCGACATCCGGCGGCACCTCGACCCCCCGCAGGGCCGAGTGGCGGACGGCTAGGTCGGCAACCGGCTCGCCCCCCACGTCACGCGGATTCTCCAGCCTGATGTCGGCCCCCCTCTCGCGCAGCACGCGGACCAGCCCGTCGCGCGTCGGGTTCAGGCCCACGCCTTCGATTCGGACTTCGCTGCCCGGCACCAGCAGGGCCGCGACCAGCGGGAAGGCCGCCGACGAAGGGTCACCCGGCACCACCAGCTGCTGCGGGCGCAGGCTGGCCCAGCCGTGCACGGCGATGCGGTTGCCCCCGCCCGGCAGCGGCTCCACGGCCAGGTCGGCACCGGCGGCTTTCAGCATCCGCTCGCTGTGGTCGCGGGTGGGCACCGGCTCCTCGACCACGGTTTCGCCCTGCGCGTTCAGGCCGGCCAGAAGGATCGCGGATTTCACCTGGGCCGAGGCAACGGGCAGCCGATAACGCAGGTGCAGGGGGGTCTGTGCCCCGCGCAGCATCAGCGGCAGGCGCCCGCCGGGGGATGCCTGAATATCAGCCCCCATCCGGCCCAGCGGCTCGATCACCCGCGCCATGGGGCGGCGGCTCAGCGAGGCGTCGCCGATGAAGGTGGCGGTGATCGGGTGGGTCGCAATCAGCCCCATCAGCAGCCGGGTGGAGGTGCCGCTGTTGCCCATGTCCAGCGCTGCCTGCGGCTGCAGCAGGCTGCCGACGCCCACGCCGTCGATGGCCCAGCGGCCTTCCGACAGTCGCGCCAGCCGGGCCCCCATCGCCCGCATGGCCGCGGCGGTTGCCAGCACATCCTCCCCTTCCAGCAGGCCGCTCACCTCGCTGCGGCCGACCGCGAGGGCCGACAGCATCAGCGCCCGGTGCGAGATGGACTTGTCGCCCGGAACACGCACCGCACCCTTCAGAGAGGCTTCGGCGCGCAGGATGAGTGGCAGCGGAGATGTGTGGGCGGATGTCATTTGTCGATCTTCGAAATGCGGCCGGGCTTTGACAGGCGGGGCTGCCTATGGCAAGGCGGCGCGCTTCCACGGCATTGATGTCGGGCCCATCAGGCCCACCTGCCGAGCCTGCCAGATCTGGAGATTTCAAGTCGTGATCAAAGCCGAATGGGGCAGCAAGCGCCAGTGCCCGAAATGCGGGACCCGCTTCTACGATCTGATGCAGGATGATCCTGTCACCTGCATCAACTGCGGCAACAGCTGGGTGCCCGAGCCGATCCTGAAATCCAAGCAGACGCTGCCTTTCGAGGCTGCCAAGGCCGAAGGCCAGGTGTCCGAGGCTGAGCCCGCGCTGGAAGCCGACGACCTCGACATCGATGCAGATGCCGACGAGCCGTCGGAAGACGCCGATGTGGATATCGGCGGCGACGACGATCTGTCGGAAGTGGTGGTCGAAAACCGCGAAGAGGATCGCTGATCCGACCGGCATGCAGCCCGGGGCACCGGTCCTTCCGGTGCCCCGGGGCCGCCACATGCCGCAATTGATCGATAAATCCGCCATGCTGCGCGAGAAGGGGCTTGAACGCCGGATTTCATTGCGCTAGGCGCGCTCCTCCCGCACCCAGGGCGGGACAGACAGATGGTTTCGGGGCCTTAGCTCAGCTGGGAGAGCGCTACAATGGCATTGTAGAGGTCAGCGGTTCGATCCCGCTAGGCTCCACCATCTCCACTTCCCTGCACATGATCTGCGCCAATCCGTCGGCACGAATGGGGCCGAGGGGGCGAGCCGCCACAGTCGGTCCGCACGCCCCGCTGTGCTCTATGGGCAACAGCGGGATCGAACTGCAAGCGCGCATGAGATTTTCTGTTGTCTGACCCTTTTCTATTGTTTCGCTTCGTGCTGAAACTTGCGTTTTAATGAACAAAAGCGGCGCTCCTGGGCGACCGCACCGACAAAAGGGGTGTATATTCATGAAGAAGCTGCTTCTCGCGATGCTCGGCACCAGCTGCCTCGCCCCTCCCATATTTGCACAGGCAGCCCCCGATCCGGCCCCCACCGCATCCGCCGAAGCAGAAGCCATCGTCGTCACCGGATCGCGCATTAAGCGCAATGTGCAGGACAGCCCCCTGCCGCTGCAGATCTTCACCCAGCAGGATCTTCGCCGCGACAGCGTGAACAGCCCCGAACAGTTCATCGCGCTCCTCACCTCCAACGGCAATGGCCTCGACAATCTGGCGTCGAACACCGACGTGACAGCGGGTGCCGCGCGCGGCAACAACGGCGCCTCGTCGGCGAACCTCCGGAATCAGGGGGCAGCGGGCACGCTGATTCTCCTTAATGGGCGGCGGGTGCCGGCCCACGGCCTGAACGGTGGCGTGGTCGATATCAACCAGATCCCGCTGTTCGCGATGGAGCGGGTGGAAGTGCTGAAGGACGGCGCCTCCGCCCTCTACGGATCCGACGCGGTCGGCGGCGTGATCAACTTCATCACGCGCGACAGCTACGAAGGCCTGAACGCCCAGGGCTTCCTCGACGTCACCGAAGCCGGCGGCGGCAACATCTACCGCGGCTCGGTCTATGGCGGCGTCGGCAACCTAGAAAAGGACGGCATCAATCTCATGGCCGGCCTGTCGATAAGTGACCACCGTGGCCTCAGCGGCACCCAGCGTGATTTCGTCAATCTCTTCCAGCCGAACCGTGGCCTTTCACCCGACACGCGCGGCACGCCCTTCGCGACGATTTTCCCCCTTGGGGTCACCCCCAACACGCCACAGGGCACCATCATCAATTCAGCAGGTACCGCTCCGTTTGTTCCGGGCAGCACCACTGTCAGGGCCTCGGGCGGCATCAATGCGCTAGATCTTCCCGGTAGGCAGGGTTGCGATGCCATCGACGGCATGGGTCGCTATGATGACCTGCTTTGGGACAATGCGACGGCCCAGTTCGCTTGTGCCTGGGATACGGCACAACCCGCCATGCTGCAGCAGCCAATAAAGACAGTGAATTACTACGGCAAGGCGACCATCCGGATTGACGATCACAAGCTGTATGCCGAACTGACCGGATCGAAGGCCGACAGTGCAAAGCGGTTCTCCAGCCCGCAGTTTTCGTCCAGCCTTACGAATAGCTTCGCTTTTCCCCGAACCGCATTTAACGCTGCCACCTACGACAGGGTTTTCAACCAGCTGGTCGCGGTCTTTCCGTCGCTCGAGCCCAGGCGCGGGCTTCCGATGGCAGTCCGCTGGCGCTGTGCCGAGTGCGGCCCGCGCGAGATCGAGACGACTAGCAAGACCTATCGTCTGACAGTCGGAGCAGATGGGCCGATCGCCGGCGACTGGGACTATAAGGTGGCGGCGAGCTACGGGGAAAGCGACGTCTCGTCCCGGCTCGGTACCGGCTACTATTATCGTGGTACCAATGCGGCCGGGGCCGTAATTGGACGGGGCCTCATCCCAGCCGTCAACAGCGGCTTCGTCAACATCTTCCTGCAGCCGGGTGAAACGCAGTCACCCGAGGGCATGGCAGAGCTCGAAAGGGCGTCAGCTGCCGGCGTAACCCTTTATGGCGGCACCTTCGGGGTCTGGCAGATCGATGCCTCCGTCGCAGGTTCGTTGTTCGAGCTGCCGGGCGGCACCGCTCAGATGGCTGCAGGGATCGACTGGCGGAGGGAAAGCTACAGCTTCGCGGGCGATACGCGCCCGCCCTCCGAGCAGGCCAACCCGATCCTGCTTGCGCCGTTCGACAATGCGAATGCGCTTGCCGGAACCAAGCGGACCATCAAGGCGGCCTTTGCCGAAGTCCTGCTGCCAGTGTTCGACGGCTTTGAACTGACGGGCGCGCTTCGTGTCGACGACTACACGGGCTTCGGACGCACCACCAACCCGAAGATCATGGCACGCTACCGGCCGATCAAGCAGGTGATGTTCCGCGGCGGCTACAACACCAGCTTCCGCGTTCCGAACTTCAACCAGATCTTCAACGGGGTGCTGGACAGCCCCTACGCAGGGCGGGACCTCGCCGATCCGGGCAAGTGTCCGGGCGGCAGGCCGAACGCCACCATTCCAGGCTGCGAGGCGATCCAGCCAAACATTCTGGGCGGCGGACGTCTGGATCTCGGCCCGGAAACGGCCGAGCAATTCAATCTCGGCGTGGTATTCGAGCCGACGCCTGACATCTTCCTGACGGTCGACTGGTGGCGAATCGAGCGCAGAGGCAACATCGTCATTCCCGATCTGCTGACGCAGATGGTGCCCAACTACGATTCCTTCATCGACCAGTTCATTCGCGACTCGTCTGGCAATCTGGTTTCGATTGACCAGCGCTGGCAGAACGCAGGCGGCACTCTGACCGAGGGCATCGAGATCACCGGCCGGGCCAATTTTGACGCCTGGGGCGCCGACTGGACCATCGGTTTGGACGCAACATACTTGCTCTCCAGGCGGACCAAGGTGGCGCCCGGTGCGGCTTATGGCGCATCCGAGATCGGCGTGTTCACCTTCGCCGGCGATCTCGGCCTCAGGTGGCGCCATAACCTGTTTGCCACCTACGCGCGCGACGACTGGTCGGTCTCGTTGTCGCAAATCTTCCGCAACGGCTACACCAACCAGGTTCTGCCCGGCGTCACGGCAGGGCGCATCACGCCGCCCGATCTTGTCGAAACCACCCGCAACTACGTGATCTACAACCTGTCGGCCAACTACAATGTCAACGAACGGCTGACGGTGACGGCCGGCATCAAGAACCTGTTCGATCGCGACCCGCCGTTCGCGATCAGCTACGACAGCTCAACAGGCGCCGGCTCCAGCTGGGAGCCGCGGGTGGCCGATCCGCGCGGCCGCACCTTCACGCTGCTGGTCGACTTCAGGCTCTGAGGGAGGAGGGGACGGGCCCGCCGGAAGGGCGGGCCCGGAGCCATGGCAGACGACATCCGCTCTGCCAAAACCCCGCTCAGCCCAGCCGTTCCTTCACCTTCACGGCAAACTCCGCATCCGTCAGGATGCCAGCCTCGTGCGCCGCAGCAAGCTTGCGCAGCGCCTCCAGGCCATCCCCGGATGGCCCCGCCGCCGCACCTTCGCCACCCACGGCAGCCAGCCGCTGGGCCTGCACCAGCTCCGCTTCATGTGCGCGCGCCTGCTGCCTGGCCGCCGAGCTGCCCGCAACCGACATCGCCGTCTTGGTGATGACAGCCGTGCGCGCTGCCGTTCCAGCAGCCCTGCCGATCAGGCTCGGCCGTCCGCGTCGTGATCCCAGCATGTCAGTTTCCCTCCGAAGCGTTCGAAGACGTCAGTTCGGCAACAGCGGCAAGCGTCGCCCGGGCCTGGTCCACCATCTCGCCCGGAATACGCCTGGCCGACAGAAGCTCGCCGCCTGCGGCCCGAACCGCACCGGCAAACCGCCCAGCCCACAGATGCTCCACCAGCAGCGCCGCCACGGTCGTTTCGGGGGCCAGCGTGTCGGCCACCTCCAGCAGGTCCTCCTCCGACAACAGGCCGCGGTCCTCGCCAGCAATCTGCCGCACGGCCTCGGCCACATCGGCGGGCAATTCGCCCATCTCCAGGATCAGCACCTCGCCCTCGGCGTCCTTCATCACCACGGCCACGTCCAGCAGCCGGATCAGACCGTCGCTCACCAGATCGGCAAGTGCCGGCGCGATCCCGCCGTTGAACCTGTTCCCCTCGAACCCCAACAGCAGGAATTCGACAGGCCCCATCTGCTCGTCCATCCGCGTCTCCCCCTATGGGCTGCACACTGCCATCGCAACGCGACAGCGTCATGACAGCGCAGCTCAGTGCGCCATCAGCAGCGCAATGTCGCTCGCACCCAGCAGCCGGCGCGTCACACCGCCCATCAAATACTCCATCGCCCTGCTGCGGCCATAGCCGCCCATCACGACAAGCCCGGCGCCCAGCTCACGGGCCGTCGCCAGCAGCGTGTCCGACGTCGATTGCCCCTTGGACATGCGCTCGTGCAGCTCTGCCTTCACACCATGCCGCGCCAGGTAAGAGGCCACGGCCGTCGGCGGGAAATCGCCAGCGCCGGTGGGATCGATCGTGACGACATCCACGCGCGCAGCCCGCTGCAACAGCACGGTTGCCCGCTTGACGGCGTTCGCGGCTTCCTTGGTCGGCTTCCAGGCGACCATGATCGGCTTTTCCAGCTGCAGCCGGCTTGCGCCCGCGGGCATGGCAAGCACGGGCGCATCCGCATGGGTCACAACCGCCGACAGCGCATTGGCAAGCTCGCGACTCTTCGAACCGACGAGCGACATCACGATCACGTCCGACAGCAGCGAGCGATCGACAAGCGTCTGGGCCGGATCGCCCATGGATTCGACAAAGCTGTAGGGCACGCCTTCGCCGTCCAGCCGCTTGGAGACGGCGGCGCGCTCGGCCTCGGCCAGCCGGCTCTCGTCCTCCATCAGCTGCACCACCATCGCAGCGCTTCCCGCAAAACCCGCAACATCACTGCCCAGGAAAGCCGGCACGCGACGGGTCTGCAGGCATTCCAGATGGCCACTGGTAAAGCGCGCCAGATCCAGCGCGCCCTGGAAGCGGGATTCGAAATCCGGGTCGTTTCCCAGCTGCAGCAGAATCGATTTCATGGGTGTTGCCTCCTGATTGGCCCTGCATTCAACGGATGACACTAAAACGCCAGAGCCGCCACATGACATTGCGCAGGATCAATCGGGAAACGCTTCAGCCGATGATCTCTCCGCTGCAGTCGCCGAATCCGATCGCCGCATAGCCGTCCCGAACCGCCCGGGCCGAAATGCGCAACCGGTCGCCATCCTGCAGGAAGGTCCGTGTCTCGCCGCCGGGCAGGCTGATCGGCTGCTTGCCGCCATGGGTCATTTCCAGCAGCGAGCCTTCGCTGCCGGCCGTGTCGCCCGAAACGGTGCCGGTGCCGAACAGGTCGCCCGCCAGCAAAGGGCAGCCGCCGACCGTATGGTGGGCGACCATCTGCTGCACCGTCCAATAGAGCGCGCCCGCCGTGCCGGCCGACAGCTGCACCTCGGGCAGGCCGGCCGCGCGCATGGCCCGCGTCTGCAGCCACACCCCCAGCTCCAGCGCCAGGCCGCCATGGGCGGCGTCGTTGGCGTCGCTCAGATAGGGCAGGGGGGTCGGCTCATCCGCTCCGCGCGCAAAGGCCGCGCTGCGGAAGGGCGCCAGCGCCTCAGGCGTGATGATCCAGGGGCTGACCGTCGTCTGGAAATTCTTGGCCAGGAACGGCCCCAGCGGCTGATACTCCCAGGCCTGCACATCGCGCGCAGACCAGTCGTTCAACAGGCAGAAGCCCGCCACATGCTCGTGCGCGCGCGCCAGCGGGATAGGGCTTCCCATGCTGTTCCCCGGGCCAATCCACACGCCCAGCTCCAGCTCCAGGTCCAGCCGTTCCGTGGGGCCAAAGCGCGGCCTGTCGCCCCCCGGTAGCTGGCCCTGCGGCCGCTTCACCGGCGTTCCCGTCAGCACGACAGACGAGGCACGGCCATGATAGCCGATCGGCACATGCCGATAATTGGGCAGCAGGGGATTCTCGGGCCGGAACAGCTTCCCCACGGCGGTTGCATGATGGATGCCGGCGTAGAAATCGGTATAGTCGCCCACCTCGCACGGCAGGTGCAGTTCGGCCCGTGTCATCGGCACCAGATAAGGCTGGACAGCCGGCTGGTGGCGCGTATCGGTCAGCACCGCGAACAGGCCGTGGCGCAGGGCGCGGCGCACCTCGGCACCCAGCGCCAGCAGCTCGTTCAGCCGCTCGCGGGTGAACTCCGCCAGATGGTCCAGCTCGGGCAGCAGCCCGGCATCCACGATACCGGCAAGGTCCAGCACATGGTCCCCGATGGCGATTCCGGCGCGCGGGCCCGAATCCCCGTCCGAGAACAGGCCCAGCGGCAGGTTCTGCACCGGGAAATCGGCATGCCCGTCCACGCCCGGCACCCAGCTCCGGGCGCCTGCATCATGGGTGTGATCGGTCTGCCACCAGCTCATGCGCCGCCCTTCGAAAATCCGGTCCAGACCGTGTCATAACCCGATTGCAGCAGCTCCGTCGAATGCCCCCAGCGCGTCAGCCGGAACGGGCGCACCGTCTCGAACATGAAGGCAAGGCCCGCGTCGAACTTCTGCGGCTTCAGCTCGGCCTCTGTCGCCTTGCTCCAGCTCGCCGCGTCCGGCCCGTGCGCCGACATGCGGTTGTGCAAGCTGCCGCCCCCGGCCACGAATCCGCCGCCTTCCTTGGCGTCATATTCACCCGTGATCAGGCCCATATATTCGCTCATCACATTCCGATGGAACCAGGGCGGGCGGAACGTGTCTTCCGCCACCATCCAGCGCGTCGGGAAGATCACGAAGTCGCAATTGGCAACGCCCGGCTGCCCCGAGGGCGAGGTGACCACGGTGAAGATCGACGGGTCCGGATGATCGAAGCTGACGGTGCCCATCGTGTTGAAGCGGGCAAGATCATAGGCCCAGGGCACCAGATTGCCATGCCAGGCGACAACGTCGAACGGCGAGTGGGGGAGGGTGGTTTCCCACAGCGCGCCGCCCAGCTTCATCACCATCTGCGTCGGCACATCCGCCTCGGTGGCGGCCTCCGGCGTCTCGAAATCGCGCGGGTTCGCAAGCCCGTTGGCGCCGATCGGCCCAAGGTCCGGCAGGCGGAACAGCGCGCCGTGGTTTTCCAGCACATAGCCGCGCGAGGGGCCGTCCACGTCCACACGGCACTTCACGCCGCGCGGCACCAGCGCAACATGGCCCGGCGGCACCTGCATCACGCCAAACTCCGTGCGGATGGAAAGCGAGCCCTGCTGCGGCACGAACAGCATCTCGCCATCGGCGCTCAGAAAGGCACGGCTGCCCATGCCTATGTTGCACGCATACAGGTGCACCGACACCCCGGCGCCCTCCTCGGCGGACCCATTGCCCGCAAGCGTGTGCAGCCCGTCCAGCCAGTCAACGCTGTGCGCAGGCAGCGGCAGCGGGTCCCAGCGCAGCCGGTTCGGCGTCAGAACCCCGTCCGCAAAGGGTGGCGCTGCCAGCCCGCCGTGCGCCAGGGGCCGGAACGCGTCGTGCGCCGCACTCGGCATCCGCCGATAGAGCCAGCTCCGCCGGTTCTCGTGCCGGGGCGCCGTGAAGGCCGTGCCCGACAGCTGCTCGGCATAGAGCCCCAGCGCGGGCCGCTGCGGCGAATTGCGGCCGACGGGAAGCGCGCCGACAACAGTCTCGGACTGAAACTCCGAGCCGAAACCCGTGGGCATCAGCTGCGCATGCCCGACGGAATCACCCCACGCCGGATCTGGTCCAGCTCGAGCGACTCAAACAGCGCCTGGAAATTCCCCTCGCCAAAGCCCTCATTGCCCTTGCGCTGGATGATCTCGAAGAAGATCGGGCCCACCATATTCTCGGTGAAGATCTGCAGCAGCAGCCCGCCGCCCGTCTCCGGCGCGCCGTCGATCAGGATTCGTCGCTTGCGCATTTCCTCAACATTGTGGCCGTGGCCCGGCAGCCGCTTGTCGATCAGGTCGAAATAGGTGTCCGGCGAATCCTGGAAGCGGATGCCGTTCGCCTTCAGCCTGTCCACCGTCTCGAAGATATTGCCGGTCGCCAGCGCGATGTGCTGGATCCCCTCGCCATTGTAGGCCCGCAGGAACTCCTCGATCTGGCTGTTCTCGTCCTGGCTCTCGTTCAGCGGAATGCGGATCTTGTTGTCGGGCGCCGTCATCGCCTTTGAAAACAGCCCCGTCGCCTTGCCCTTGATGTCGAAATAGCGGATCTCGCGGAAGCCGAAGATGCGGCTGTAATAATCCGCCCAGGTCGCCATCTGCCCGCGCCCCACATTGTGGGTCAGGTGATCCAGCGTGTGCAGCCCCACATCATGGTCGCTCCGCGTCGCACCCGTCACAGGCACGAAATCCACGTCATAGATTTCGGCTGCACCATAACGGTCGACCAGATACAGGTTGGCCCCGCCGATCCCCTTGATGGCCGGGATGTTCAGCTCCATCGGCCCCACCTTGCCGATCACCGGCTCAGCGCCGCGCTTCACGGCCTCTTCAAAGGCAACCCGCGCGTCCTTCACGCGGAAGGCCATCGCATTGGCGCTCGGCCCCCGCTTGGCGCGGAATTCGGCCACCTGGCCTTCGGGCTCGAAGTTCAGCAGGAAGTTGATGTCGCCCTGCACATAGCGGCGGACGTTCTTGCTGCGATGGGTCGC
>JBKDAC010000282.1:0-2625 GCA_046316515.1 Sandaracinobacter sp.
TCCCGGCCGCCAAGAAGCAGCTCGTCGACCAGACCAAGGCGAAGGTCGCCGAGTTCGAGCAGCAGTACCAGGACGGTCTGATCACGCAGGGCGAGAAGTACAACAAAGTGGTTGACGCCTGGTCGCGCTGCGGCGACGAGGTTGCCAACGAGATGATGAAGGAAATCTCGGCGACCCCGATCGAGAAGTCGGGCAAGCAGCGGCAGATCAACTCCGTCTACATGATGGCCCATTCGGGCGCACGGGGTTCTCAGGCGCAGATGAAGCAGCTTGCTGGGATGCGCGGCCTGATGGCGAAGCCGTCGGGCGAGATCATCGAGACGCCGATCATCTCGAACTTCAAGGAAGGCCTGACCGTCCTTGAATACTTCAACTCCACCCACGGCGCCCGGAAGGGCCTTGCCGACACGGCGCTGAAGACGGCAAACTCGGGCTACCTGACCCGCCGTCTGGTCGATGTAAGCCAGGATTGCGTCGTGCTGGAGGATGACTGCGAGACCAGCCGCGGCCTGATGATGAAGGCCATTGTCGAGGGCGGTTCCGTCATCGTCACCCTGGCCGAGCGGATCCTTGGCCGGACCGTGTGTGGCGATATCGTGGACCCCAAGACGGGCGAAGTGCTGTTTCCGCGCGACACGCTGCTGGACGAGAAGATGGTGAAGGCCATCGAGGACGCCGGCATCGCGGAAGTGAAGATCCGCTCGCCGCTGGTCTGTGAAGCGCAGGCCGGTGTGTGCGGTCGCTGCTATGGCCGGGATCTTTCCCGTGGCACGCCGGTGAACATCGGCGAAGCGGTCGGCGTCATCGCGGCCCAGTCGATCGGCGAACCCGGCACCCAGCTGACGATGCGGACCTTCCACATCGGCGGTGCGGCGCAGGTGAGCGAGCAATCGAGCCACGACAGCCCTGTCGACGGCAAGGTCAGCTATCGGAATCTGCCGACCATCAAGGATAGCCGGAACCGGATCGTCGGCATGGCGCCGACAGGTGGCGAGATCGTGATCGTCGATGCCGACGGCCGCGAGCGTTCGATCCACAAGATCGTCTTCGGTGCGATCATCGCGGTGAAGGACGGCGAAGCGGTGAAGAAGGGCCAGCGGCTTGCGGACTGGGATCCCTACACGCGCCCGATCATCACCGACAAGTCGGGCATCGTGAAGTATCAGGACCTGGTCGACGGCCAGACCCTGAAGGAAGAGGTCGACGACGCGACCGGCATCGCCAACAAGGTGGTGTCGGAGTGGAAGGCATCGAAGGCGAAGGACGACCTGCGTCCGCGCATGACCCTGCTGGACGAGACGTCGGGCGAAGCCGGTCGCTACCTGCTGCCGGTCGGCGCCATTCTCTCGGTGGCCGATGGCCAGCGCGTGGATGCCGGCGACGTGCTTGCCCGGATGCCGCGCGAAGCTGCCAAGACCCGCGACATCACCGGCGGTCTGCCGCGGGTGGCCGAGCTGTTCGAAGCCCGTATCCCGAAGGACAATGGCATCATCGCCAAGGTTGACGGCCGGGTGGAGTTCGGCAAGGACTATAAGACCAAGAAGCGCGTCATCCTCCGCCCCGAGGACGGCTCGGATCCTGTCGAGTATCTGCTGCCCAAGGGCAAGCATGTGAGCGTGCAGGAAGGCGATCTCGTGCGCCGCGGGGACTATCTGATCGATGGCCCGGCGAACCCGCACGACATCCTGGACGTTCTTGGTGTGGAGCGGCTCGCCGAGTATCTCTGCGCCGAGATCCAGGAGGTCTATCGTCTGCAGGGCGTGAAGATCAACGACAAGCATATCGAGGTGATCGTTCGCCAGATGCTGCAGAAGGTTGAGATCTTCGACGAGGGCGACAGCACGCTGCTGAAGGGCGAGCAGGTCGACCGCGAGGAGATGGACGAGGTGAACGCCAAGCTTGTGGCCGAGGGCAAGCGCCCGGCCGAAGGCAAGCCCGTTCTGCTCGGAATCACCAAGGCGAGCCTGCAGACCCGCAGCTTCATCTCGGCAGCCTCGTTCCAGGAAACGACGCGGGTGCTCACGGAAGCGGCCGTGCAGGGCAAGACCGACACGCTGCAGGGCCTGAAGGAAAATGTCATCGTCGGCCGACTGATCCCGGCCGGCACCGGCGCTGCCCTCTCCCGTCTGCGCGTCACGGCCACCAGCCGCGACGCAGCGCTTCGCGCGCAGCAGCAGGCGATCGCCGGTGCATCGGAAAAGACCGACGCCTGACAGGCTGACCATATGATGGAATGGGTCCCGGCAGGAGACTGCCGGGCCCTTTTTCGTTGAAGCACTGGCCCGTGTGCCGGTCAGACTTTGGTGACTGATGGAAGCCCAGGCGAGGCCGAAGCCCGCAATCCGCGTTCAGCTGACAGGTTCGGCGAGGAGCCGGAAGCGGGTGCGCCCACGGTTGACCGGCGAAACGGGATGCGTGTAAGGCCTGCTTTACAACTTTTTGCCAAAAGGCGGCATACACCGTGCCTAACTGATTGGATGCATGAGAGATTCAGATGGCACCCTTCTTGCACAGCATTGGAGTGGTTTCGCCAAAGACAATGCAACGGGATCCAATAACAATGAAGAATCTAGTGAAGATCGGCCTTTTGGCCGCAGTTGCCATGGCCCCTACGCCGGCCATGGC
>JBKDAC010000283.1:0-23556 GCA_046316515.1 Sandaracinobacter sp.
CCCCTTCGCCATGCGCCTCCACGCGCACCTTCACCGCCGGCCAGGCCTTCAGCACGCTCGCGACGGCGCGCACGGCTTCCTCGCCGGCGGCATCAAGCCTGTCCTCGGTCGTCGAATAGCCCAGCTCGCCCAGCCGGAAGCTGCGCGGCCCGTCGGCGCCATTCCCGCCGGCCAGCGCGCGGGCAATCTCCAGCGCAGCGGACCCCTCGGGCAGCATCAGCACGCTGCCATCCGGCAGCTCCGCCCGGCCCAGCACCAAGGGCGCCTGGGTGATGATGGGCGTGGTGGCGGCCATCTCAGCCGGGGCCGGATCGCGCGCCTCGAAGGTCCGGAAGCTTGCGACAAGGATGATCGCCACCACGGCGGCCGCCAGCCAGGGCAGCCAGCGTCCGGCACTCGCCGCAGCGCCCGCCGCCCCCTCAACCGGGGTGCCATGCAGCGGCGACTGCTCGGTGGCGCTAGCCGCGATCAGCGGGCCAAGCGCCGGTGGCAGGGCCGCAAGCAGGGCAGGCCGCTCGGCCGCCAGCAAGGCCGCCAGGCGGTCCGCAGTGACGTTCCCGCCCAGAAACCGCGCGGCTGCCCCCAGCCCGATCGGCCCGGCCAGCTTCATCACCTCGGCGACCGTATGGGCGCGGGTGCCGGTCGCCTGCGTCAGCGTGGCCGCCATCGCGCCCTCGGTCGGCCCCAGCAGATGGGATGCCAGCGCATGGCCTTCCTCCATCAACCCGGCACGCATACTGCTGTCGGTCAGGGCCGCCGTGAATCGATCCAGCGGGTTGCCATGGGCCAGCAGCGGCCGGGCCAGCGCCATCACCTCGTCCATGCCGCCATGCGCTGCGCGGTTCGACAGCGCCCCCAGCAGTGCCGGCACGGCGGCGGCCATGGCCCGGCCCGTCGCCTCGGGCGTATCCCCCAGCAGCCGCGCAAGCGCTTCGATCTGCCCGGCCGGCACCGCGGTCGACAAGCTGTCGCGCAATTGACCCATGCTGCTCTCCCTCGGTTCCAAGGCTAACCCAGCAGCGCCCGATATGCCAGACGCCCGGCCGGATGTCGGTCAGCTCGCCAGCGCCTGTCGCCGGAAGCCCAGCGCCTCGGCCACATGCGCCCGGCCCGTCACCTCGGCGCCCTCCAGGTCGGCTATGGTGCGCGCCACCCGCAGCGTCCGCGTCCAGCTGCGCGCCGACAGCTTCATCGTCTCGGCCGCCCGCATCAGCAGCTGGCGCGCGGCCTCCTCCAGCCGGTCGGGCGTCTCCAGCAACTTGCCGTCGGCCTCCGCATTGGTGCGCGCTGGCGTGTCGGCATAGCGCGCGGCCTGGCGCGCCCGCGCCGCCGCCACCCGCGCAGCCACATCTGCGCTGCGTTCGGCCGGCGGGGGCAGGGCCAAGTCGCTTGCCTTCACCGCCTCGATGTCGATGAAGATGTCGATCCGGTCGATCAGCGGGCCGGATATCTTCGACTGGTAATCCGCCGCACAGCGCGGCGCTCGTGCGCAGGCAAGCGCCGGGTCGGCCAGATGCCCGCAGCGGCAGGGGTTCATCGCGGCGATCAGCTGCACGCGCGCCGGATAGGTCACGTGCAGCGCGGCGCGCGCCACCTCCACCTCGCCGCGCTCCAGCGGCTGGCGCAGCGAGTCCAGCGCTCCGCGCTGGAACTCGGGCAGCTCGTCCAGGAACAGCACGCCCAGATGCGCCAGGCTCACCTCGCCGGGCCGCGCCCTGGTGCCGCCCCCCACAAGGGCCGGCATGGAGGCCGAATGGTGCGGCGATCGGAACGGCCGCGCCCGCGCGATCCGCCCACCCTCCAGCGTGCCGGCAAGGCTCGCGATCATCGCAACCTCCAGTGCCTCGGCGGTCGTCAGCTCGGGGAGGATGCCGGGCAGCGCCGCTGCCATCATCGACTTCCCCGCCCCCGGTGGCCCGCACATCAGCAAGTGCAGAACGTGGAAACTCACTTGAAGGAAGGTCCTACTCGTGCTGAACATCCCCGCCATGGCCGCCGTCTACTCCTACGCTCGTTTCTCCACCCCCGAACAGGCGAGCGGCGACAGCCTCCGCCGGCAGACGGCCGCCGCTGAGAAATGGGCTCAAGACCGGGGCATGGTCCTAGATGACCGGCTCTCCCTAACTGACGAAGGCGTTTCAAGCTATCGGGGTGCCAACGCTGCCGAAGACCGAGGGCTCGGAAGCTTCCTCTATGCCTGCCAGCAGGGGTTGATTGAACGGGGTAGCTACCTGCTGGTGGAGTCACTTGACCGGCTGAGCCGCATGGACCCCTTCGATGCCCAGCAGCAGTTCATGGCGATTGTCGGGGCCGGGGTGACCATCGTCACCTTGCAGGATGGGCAGGAGTTCTCACGGCAGCGGATGACGGCAGAGCCGTGGTCCTTCTTGGTAGCATACATGGTCGCCATGCGGGCCCATGAGGAAAGCGCCACGAAGGGCCGCCGGGTTGCCGCCGCATGGGCAGCCAAGCGGGAGCGCATGCGGACCGGCAAGGATGCCCGGTTGACCATGCGGGCCCCCGGCTGGGTCCAGTGGGACGCCACGGCTAACCGGTGGGACCTCCAACCCGTCCACGCCGCTACGGTCCGCCGTGTGTTCGAACTCACGGACGCCGGCTGGGGAGAGCATCGCATTGCGGAGGCCTTCAACCGGGAGGGGGTCCCGCTGATGGGCCGGGGGGCCATGTGGCACCGGTCCGCCGTGTCCAAGATACTTGGCAACGTCTCGGCCATCGGGCAGCTGGTGCCGGGCCGGATTGAGCATGTGGAGGGCAAGCGGCGGCGGGTTATGGAGGAGCCGATAGACGGGGTGTTCCCGCCGGCCGTCGATATCGACCTGTGGCGGACCGTGCGGGCCTTGAAGGACGGTACGGCCGCCGCTCCCCGGGGACGGCATGCCGGGGCCGTGTCGCACATGCTGGCAGGGCTTGCCCGGTGCCCGGCTTGTGGCTCCGCTATGACGCGGGTGTCCAAGGGGTCCCGGGCCAAGGCTGGCAAGCCCAAGCTGGTGTGCACCCGGGCGAAGGTCGGGGCGGGGTGCAGCTATGTCGCGGTGCCGGTGGAGGAGGTCGAGGCAGCGATCCTCCGCGACTGGGGGGCGCTGGGGATTGAGGTCCCGGCCGGGGACGATACCGGGCCCCTCGGGGAGCAACTTTGGAACCTTCGGGCTGCGATTGCAGGCGTTGAGGACCATCTCACGAGCGCGAACGAGGATTACCGGCGGAAGCCGTCATTTAGCCTTGCGCAGCAGATGAGCGAGCGGGAGGCGGAACTCCGCACCATGGTGGGCTTACTGGCGGACCTAGAGGAACGTCGGGCGCAGGCGGACCATGGGTTGATAGATGCCCGGCTCGAGGCCTTGCATGAGGTCATGTCGGCGGAGGATGGGCCGGAACCGGCCGCCGTAAACCGGGCCCTCCGGGCGCTGTTCTCCGGGGTGGTGGTGGATTACCGGGAGGGGCGGGTAAGGTTCCTGTGGAGGCAGGGCGGGGAGACAGGGATCATCTACCGGTGGATGCATGGCTAGGAGCGGGGGCCCCGGCAGGGGACGTGGTCGAAGCGAAGAAGATGGACGCCGACACAGGCGAAAGCCGGCCGGTCCGACCAAAACGCTGCCTTACCTAGCACGGGCTCACAGTGCCCGAAGGGTGGTTCGTGATCTGCAGTTTGCCCTCGAGGAACTGCGAGACTGCGATACCGAGACCGATGGCAGGCAGTTATTCCGGGTTCGGTGGGTGACGTGCCTAACACTGGCGCGGGCCGTCGGACACGTGTTGCGAAACGTCGATACGACAGAAAGTCCCGACCTAGCTGCCGCTGTGGAGACGGCTTGGCTTCGGTGGGAAGCTGGGACGCTGGAACATCAGGTTTGGCATGGCTTCATTAACCCGGAGCGCAATCAGGCCCTGAAGGAATATGAGTTCCCGATATCCGGCTCCGGCTTAGATACGGAGCCTCCCGGCCCGGTGTTGGTGTTGGTGGCTGGTGAGGCTCTAGAGCCGGCGGACGCTGTGTATGCGGCCTTGCAGTGGTGGAGGGAGGAACTCAGGAAGGTCGAGGAGGAAGCCGCTCGGGCTATCTGGCAACGTCGAAAGGACGCAGCTTTGTCGTATGGAGGCCCCCGGGGCGGCGGAGGTTCCGGGAGGGGCCCGGGAAGGTCCAAGACGCGCCGGAAACCCGGCCGTTTCTGACTCAGGAGCGCCAATCCCGGCCCCCGGGAACCTCTGCCCACCCCCGGGCCCTATCGGCGTCCTACGGGCTGTTTTCGGGGGGTTCTTGGGGGTGCCGGTCTTCCGGATGGACGGCAGGACCTCGCGGGTGACCCAGTCTTGGAACTCACGGGCCTCGGGTTTGTCCGACCGGAGGATGAGCTTGTAGAGGCCGCTCTCGTTGATCAGGGTCAGGGCCGGAGCGTTCATGCGAACGAACAAGGGCGCACAGATCGCCTCTTGCCGGGTCGCTGTCCTGCGCTCGTCCCCCCGGAGGGACCTCAGATAGCGGGCGGTGGAACCGTGGACGCCCCCGAAGGGCATCCCGAGGATACGGAGTACGTCGGCTGCCGGAACCCACGGCTCCCCCTCGATCTCCACGGTACGCAGCGTGTGTCCCTTAAACTCGAACGGGCCCGTCCGAAAAACGCAGGGCATAGCGGGAACGCGGCCGAACTAGTTCGACGGCTGACCATTGAAAAAAGCTAGGCGGAGCCCCTCAGGCCCCTGCCATGTACCTCTTCACGCTGGCGGGGCTGATGCCGAAGTGTGCCGCCGTCTGGGCGATGCTGGCACCATTCGCCCTCCGCCATTCGGCGATCTCTGGGCCCACCTCGAGGGGCTTGCGGCCAAGCCCGTGCTTGCCCTTGTGGGTCTTGCCGGTGGCCAACAGTGCGGCCCGTGCAGCGGCCCTTCCGGTGTCGCAGCGTTCCTTGATGGTGCGCCGCTCGATTGCGGCCATCTGCGCTAGCACGGCCACCACAACCTCCCCGACGCCTTCCCCAACGGGGCCGACGCCTCGGATGTGCATGGTAACCCCGCGCTGCAGCAGGGTCCGGACGGTTGCCTGTACGTCAATGGCATCCCGCCCCAGCCGGTCTATCGCGTAGACGTGGAGCTCGTCTCCCCGGCGGATACTCGCCAGCAGCTTGGCGAAGCCGGGACGGTCGGCAGCAAGGGTTGCGCCGCTGATGCCTTCGTCTGCGAACTCTTGATCGAAGCGGCCCCCTAGGGCCTCCCGCTGGGCTTCGATGGATTGGTCCCCGGTGGACACTCGGTAGTAGGCGATACGGTGGGTCATGGCTGGCTCACAAGTTAGGGTTGCTGTTGCCCTAGCTCATAAGATGGCTCAGAAGCCTTGTCAACATACCTTGTGAGCCTAGCGCTCAGCTTACAACCTGTGAGCCATGGGCTGAGCCGGTCAACGGTCCGCCGCTACCGGGACTCGGCCCGCCCCGGTGCGGTTCGGTGAGCCTGAGCATGCCCTTGCAGCCCCCACCGGGTCCGGCAGAGTCCCGCTTGCCACTCACGGCAGCAGGAAAGGCAACAGCATGGAACAGCAGCAGCCCCGTTTTGACGGGTTCCACTATAAGAGTTCGGCCAATGTCGTGCGGAGGCTTGAGGCGTTCTCCGCCGGCTGGCGAAGCGAACGCCATGGCCCCGTAGACGCATGGCTGGCATCGGATGAGGGCAAGGCCCGGGTGGCAGCGCATAAGGCCGCATGATCCGCCGGCAACCGAGGGCACTTCGGGCGGACCCGGGTGCCTTCCGGCCGTGTAGCAGAGCCGGCGGGGCAGGGAGGGTCCGCTCTGGGCTTCGAGGGGGCACGGGGGGGATTGGGCGAGAGCGGTGGGAGCGTACCCCGCTTCAAAAATCTGAGGTTAAATCAATTTGCCCCGGAAGGGCCCTGCAGGTATCGGCGGGAAGGGTCATTCGTGCGGGGGTTTTCCACGCACCGTTGACCGTACAGCGCCGTTCCTGACCCTCGGGTACTCTCGTACCCCTCAGGCCCCTTTCGGCATTCTACGGCGCTTCGTGCGGGGGTTTTCCACGCACTGGTGGCTGGCCCTAGTTGTGGTCCTCTCGAATGATCCCGCCATAGGTGGCTGAGACCGGCACCCCGTCCCCGGCATCCGGAGCGGTGTCGATGGTCTCCGTCTTGGTGACCGCCGTCTGTACGGTGATGCCCAGCAGGGCCCCGCTTTCAGCTGCGGAGAGCGTGGACGGGTCCACGGGCGGGAAATCAACAGGGGCCGGCGGGGATTGGAAGGGGCCCCGATAGGAAACTTGGGTTAGTGCCTTGCGGGCGGTGCGGTTAATCATGGGAGGTGCCTTGTCTGGCAGGTCGGGATGGGGAACCGGCGGGAGGGGTCATTCGTGCATGGATTCTCCACGCACCGTTGACCATGGAGGGCCAAACCGGGCCCTCTCCAATCTCCCGTGCCCCTCGGGTATCCGAAGGGCCTTTTCGCCAGTCCGTGCGTGGGTTTTCGCTACGCGGCCCGGTTGCGGGCTTCGATCTCGTCGCGGAGTTCCGACAGGCTGACCCGTCCGTCCTTAACTTGGCGGGGGAGCGGGCGGTGTTCGAACAGGGCACAGTTAGAGGACGGGCAGCAAGCAACTTGTTCTCGCCATGTGCCGGCGGAGCCTTCGTCAACGACACAGCGGCGGCAGTAGGCGTGGATAGATTCAAGGGGGGTCATGTGGGGTTGGTCTTTCGTGGGGGCCGCAGTCGGGCGGCCGGGTGGATGTCCAGTCAGTCGAGAAAGAAGCCCCCTCCCCGCGAGCGAAAGCGGGATCATCCCACGGTTCGCTGTTCGCTCACCCCAGCCGGAGACCGGCGAGGGCGGTTGACTAGACCAGCAGGGGAGGGGGTCGGGGCGGCCGGGGTTTAGCGGGCCGCCGCCGTTTCAGAGGGACCGCTTGGGCCCCGTAGGTGATCAGCAGGGGCCGTCGGGGCCGCTGCAACAGTCAGTAGGTAGAGCAAGGCACCGGCAAGAGCCCCGGTAAGGGTGCGACGGTTCACCGGTCGTAATCCCGCTCGTAGCTCGCTAGGTGATGAGGCACAGGCAAGCCGCACCCGCAGACCTTATAGAAGACGAACTCCTCCCAACCCGAAGGCCGGGCAACCATGGCGGCGGGCGGTGGGCTGCCTCCGTCGTCGTCATCATCGTCGTCGTCGTCGTCATCATCGATTCCCTCGAAGGGGTCGAAGGGTTCGAGGGCCATTAGCGGCCCCCAAAACGGCGCTGGAGGTTCTCCAGCAGGCGGCCAAGGTCGGACGGGCCGTGGCGGCCATTCGCGACTTGCCGGGCGAAGAAGTCCCGGGCGGGGCCCTCCTCGGGGAGGCTGAAGGCGGCCGCTGCGAAGGGGAAGCGCTCGGCGTCCACCATCAAAGCCCGTGCTTCAGCATACGGGCCCGGACCGCAGCGCGGTCGTTGATCCGCTCGTCCCGTTCGATCTTGTCAACCATGCGGCGGACATCATGTTCGTCCCGGGCAGCGGCGTGGAGCTTCTTGACCATGGCTACGGTCCGCTCCTCGGCGTCCGCTAGCCGGCGGACCGCTTCAGGGCCACCGGGGGCAATCAGCCCCTGCTGTCGCAGTAGGTCGTTCACCAGTCGGGCGCGGGCAACCATGGCGGCGTCACTGAGAGCGTAGACCGGAACGGGCTTGCCGTCGGGGCCCGGTTCGTAACCACGGATGGCCTTCATGTCCTCGTGGTGGCTATCAATTTGCCGCTGTAGCCGCTCAACTTCTATGGTCAGTGAGTAGACCTCTTGGTGGTAGGGGCTCGCTTGGGGCCCGGCGAGGGCCCGCATGGTCCGGAAGCGCGATCCCTTCTCGGCAATCTTGTTCCGAACGAGTTCGCTCTCTGCTTCCTCTCGCCGATGGGCCGGATAGGTAGCCAACTCGGCGCGGACCTCTTCCTGCTCGGCGGGACTCAGCATCGAAAGCTTGAAGGCGTCATCTGGCAGGTTCAGGGCGAGCGAAACAGACGGCGCAGGTGGAGCGGGGACATCCCCCCGCAGGGAGGCTCTGAGAGCGCCCTCATCCAAGGATGGATACTCCGCCCCGGGGTCCACCTCGGATGGGGACGGGACGACGCTGACGTAGAACGGTGCATGGGAGACCTCCGGAGCATCGGGCACCCGGTCAGCATATTGGACGCGGAGCTGGCCATTGCCGGCGTCCGTGGGGGCATCGCTGGGGCCGGCGGTGGTGGTGGAGTTCGGGGAGTTAGTCATGAGCATGAGCTTTCATTGCCCGCTCGACAGGAGCGGGTGGGGGGAGTCGGTCACCGGGTCATGGTGACAGTCGGGGTTCTCGCCGGACGTGTTGGGGCATCCGAGGGCTTGGGGCAGCCTCGGTTGTTAGCAGGCCCCGGCGTGGGCCATACATTCGGGAATAGGGGACGGGGTGAGGTGGAAGCCGGATGGCGGCTTCAAGGGCATCAGCGGGGTATCGGCGGGATCATCGGGGAGACGCTGGGGTCCTTCAAAGACCCATCATGTTCCCCTTAGACAGTCCCCCTCTCCTAACCTTCTGGGGTTATCGACAGAGACTCATCAGGCTCCAGAAGGAAACCGAGAGTTCCCTCTACAGGTACCCTTAAGGGTTTCCTTGAACCGCGTACGGCCGCGTATGCGTGGGAGCGATCCTCCAGACTTCAACCCCCGGTCCGGAACTTTCCTCAACGCATGGTCGGCCCGAACGGGCAACCGGTGGGGTCCTTCAAGGGCCCGCGGGGGTTCGGTCGGTGCCAGCCGGGCCCGTCGGTCGAGGTTTCCCTGCCCAATAGTGCGGCCCAAACCCCGTCTCATTTTTGCAACACCTGTTTGATTGCGTTCCGGTCGAGGGTCGAGGTCGATGTTGACGGGGCGCACGCGGGTTACCTTGCCGATGCCGTAACCGAGGCCGGCGGGGCCCGCGAAGACCAGCCAGAGCCCGGGGGAGATGGGAAGAGGGCTTGCGCTTCCGATGTGGCCCGGTACCGTTCCGGAGACGCTGTTCGGTAGGCGAGAGTTCATGACGAGCATTGAAGCACTGTGGTCTGTCACATTCCAGCTGGGCGAAGCCGGACAAGGAGGGGGCGTCCTCGTGTTTGAGACCGGCCGCTTGTTCGGTGGAGACACGTCGTTCGCTTACACTGGCCACTTCACCTTGTCAGGCGACGACCTCAGCGCGGAGGTTCAAGCAATCCGCCATACCTTCGTCGATGACATCATCGATCTCTGGGAAACAGGTGATGACAGCTTTGCGTTGACAGTTGCCGGAAGGCGGGTCGGAGATGACCTCATCGAAGTGCGCCTCACTCGAAATGGCACCTCTATTCCAGCCACCCTCAAACGGATTGTGGCGCTACCCTAAGGAAGGCGCGCGCGTCTGTTCGCCCCTCAGTTCGCTATGATCCTCGGGGGCATCAGCTGACAGCTTTTGCCACAGGTAATCCTCCCCGGGCTCCGCGAAGTACGGCGGCGGGTCCCTCCGCTCCGGCACCTCATACAGCCCCAGCCGGGCCATGAAGCGCCCTACCGGTCCCGGCTGGGGCCAGTAGTCATCCGGTAGGGCCTTGTCAGGCTCCCGAGGTTCGATCCCAGCTTGCCGCATGTGCCAGCGAGCATAGGAGGATAGCTCCGCCAAGAGAGGGTCTTGACGCCACAACATCAGCAGATTGTGCCCGCCGGCCGCTGCAATCTCCAGCGCCCGCTTGGGGGCTTCCTGTCCCTTCACGTCCCCCAGGTCCGGCCCCTCAAAGGCCTTCACCTCCAGCCGCGCAGGATCTGGCGCGGGCAGCACAGCCGTCCCCTTCATGTGCGAAACCAGCGCATGCAGATCGGGTGCGGCCAGCACCTCCATCCCGTCCGCCGTGCCCGCCAGCCAGGCCGCCTCCGGCCCCTGCGCGCCCGGGCAGATCAGCCCCAGCCCGGCAGAGGCCGCGTGCATCGCCGCCAGCAGCACGCCGGGCGAGGGCGTGATCCGCCCGTCCAGCGACAGCTCGCCCACCGCCACAAAGGCCGCCAGCGCCTCGGTATCCAGCACGCCCATCGCCGCCAACAGGCCCAGCGCGATCGGCAGATCATAGTGCGATCCCGCCTTCTCCAGATCGGCCGGCGCCAGGTTCACGGTGATCTTCTTGGCCGGCATCGCCAGGCCCAGCGCGGCAAAGGCCGCCGTCACCCGGTCGCGGCTTTCCTTCACCGCCTTGTCGGGAAGGCCCACCACCACGAAACTCACAAGGCCGGAAGCCAGCTGAACCTGGACGTCGACAGGCCGGGCCTCCAGCCCGACGTAGGCAACCGTCGCCACTCGCGCGACCATGGACCTGAACCCCCCAAGGAGGCTCGCGCCCCCGACATGGTCCGACCCATGTATTCGAATTCGTAACCGCCACGGGCCTTGCAGGGAAGGGGGTTCCGCTTATGCTGCACACACGAAAGAAGAGGGCTCCGTTCATCAAGGCGCCGCGGCCCATCATGCAGAACCCTGACATCCGCCTCTTGGGGCAGATGCTGGGCGACGTGATCCGCGAACGCGGCGATCCGCGGCGGTTGGCAGCCGGCGGTCGACGGGCTGCTCGCTGCCATGGGCCAGTCACGTCTGCTCGAACGGAACCCGTGGCTCGACACCTCGATCCGCCTGCGCCCCCTCCTATATCGAGCCGCTGAACCTGCTGCAGGTGGAACTGATAAAACGCCACCGCGCCGGCGATGAGGACCCCAGGATCGCCGAGGGCCTGCAGCTTTCGATCAACGCGATCACGACCGCACTCAGGAACAGCGGCTGACCCATCCCCCCGCCCCGCCCACAGGGTTTGCGAACCTCGCCACGTTCCGATAGAGGCACGCCGACGCCGGCTTAGCTCAGTTGGTAGAGCACCTGATTTGTAATCAGGGGGTCGCGGGTTCGATTCCTGCAGCCGGCACCATGTTTTCAACGGGTTAGGCCGACGGTCGCCGCCGGTCCGGGGTGCGAGTAAGCACCGAGTAAGCACGCTGTCTCGCGAAGCGGCTGTAATTGGTTGGTTTTTGCTAGTCTCTGTGTGGCTTCGACTGTTCCTGCTCACCTGACCCTGATCGCAGGAAGAACCGGTTCAGCCCCGTGAACCAGACAAGTCCTTCAATTGCAGTCTCCTCCAGCATGCGATCCTCGACAGCGGCGTAGACCGACAGCGCCTTGGCCAGCATCACCGGGACATCGAGCGTGATCGCTATGGACTCCGGATCACCTTCGGCAGGTTGAATCTTGTTCCAGATGAGTTCCCAGACGAGCCGGTAAGGTGCCCCGTCATCGGTCTCGGGCTTGGCGGCAGTCATTGCATTCGCTTCCATGCCTCGGCAATTTCGCCATGGGCCTTGTCTCTCGCAAGGCGCGATCTTTCCGCCCAGCCGCGCGGGGCAAGTCGCCGGGCGAATGCCATGGCATGTATGTGGGGCCGACTGGGGCCATGCTGCCCCGACAGTGCGGGGGCATGCAGCACGAGAGCCGTAGGCAATCCGTGCTCTCGCACGAGAAGCGAAACGGCGAATGCCCTTACCGTCTCCCAACCCTAGTGCAAGGGCGCTTGCCCATCAAGTGTGACTTTCAGACAGATGAGCAGGTCTTCCTGAGTGGAAGGAAGGTGGTCCATGAACGACCGCGCAAGCGCCGCCTGATCCATGAAAATGTCAGCCACACCCGTTGGCAGGAGAATCTCTGAGCGCGCGGATGTAGGTCGCCAATGTGCCCCATCAGGCAAGGCGGGTGCCATCTTGGCAGCGAGGAACGCGCCGGGGTCGTTCTGTCGCCCTGAAAACCGCCTCCGAAGCACGCCAAAGGAGATTCCGTGCATCGGGGCATGCGTGAACAGCGGAGGTCCCCCATTGCGCGACCGCGCCTTGCCGAGCATCAGCAACGCTCCCGGAGCGCCTTGCATCGCTCCTCGACTTCAGCAAATCCCCGCTCCAGCGTGAGAGCGGACTGCATCCGTATCCGCGAGAAGCGTTGAGCACCCTCGATGTTCACTCTGACGGCTGGTCCATGAAGACGATCCTGCACAAACCACAGGCACCCTGTTGCTGGATCGATCCAGGCTGGCGCGCCGCCAATCCGCTGCATTCCGCAGGTGCCGGTGGTCCACACATCTCCGCACAAGCCGTATGGCCCGAATGCCAGCAAGGCAGTATCGGTGACAGGTGACACCTGGAGCAGAGTGCTCTTTTCTGCATCCGTGATCACTGTTAGGCCAGTCCTCACCAATCTCAGACCGCCCGAGACAATAGCGAGAGGCTGACAAAGCAGAGATGGGGCGAGAGCGTTGAGCAACTGCCAAGCGAACGTATTCCCAAGCCATGGATGGCTTTCGCGCAATGGTATTTCGATTATGCTGACCAATTATTTCATCCTTTTGTGCTAATTTCTCCTTTTCATATTATTCATTTCCTTAATTTATTTGTTACTTCTTGGTGGACGTCGAGCTTATGCTCGGCGCCTTCTTAGACGGAGTTCTCGTGTAAAGATGCAGGCCTTCTCTGCTCCGTGATGTCATGGATCGACCGAGGCAGTCGATCCTTGTTGCAATGAGCTGAAAGAACCTTGGCGCGCTCGGGTAGCAACCTCGGGTCAACAGGCGCCCGTGATCGCGAAGTCAAAGACTCTAGCTTCCACGTCCACCAAGCCGACAGCAGGCCAATGTCATTGACTGAACCGCTCCGGGTTTTCCGGAGGCGGTTTCATTTGAGTCATGCAACCATATCGAGGGTCTCTCGGGCTGCATAGTAGTTCTCTTCAGCCTCGGCGGGCGGGATATGCCCGATGGGCCCGAACAGGCGGTGATTGTTGAACCAGTCGACCCAGCGCAGTGTTGCCATTTCGACGGCTGATACGCTCGGCCAGGATCGCTGCCGCCAGATCACTTCAGCTTTGTAGAGACCGTTGATCGTCTCGGCCAAGGCATTGTCATAGCTGTCGCCGACGCTGCCGACCGATGGCACGAGGTTGGCCTCTGCCAGGCGCTGGGTGTAGTTCATGGCAAGGTATTGGGTTCCCCTGTCACTGTGATGGATCAGCCCGTCCTCGGCACTTGGCCTGCGGGCATGGATCGCCTGTTCCAATGCATCGAGCACGAAGCCCGCCGTGGCGCTGGTGCTGACCTTCCAGCCCACGATCCGCCGGGCGAAGGCATCGATCACAAAGGCAACGTAGACGAACCCCGCCCAGGTGTGGACGTAGGTAAAATCGACCACCCACAGAGCGTTCGGCCGGCTGACGCGGAACTCGCGGTTGACCTTGTCGAGCGGGCACGGCGCCTTCGGGTTGCTGACGGTGGTGACCGTCGTCTTGCCCCGCCGCACGCCTGCCAGGCCCATGGCGCGCATCAGCCGCTCCACGGTGCACTTGGCGACTGCCACCCCTTCGCGGCGCAGCTGATGCCAGACCTTGCGCGTGCCGTAGAGACCGAAGCTGGCATCGTGAACACGCTTGATGGCCTCGCGCAACTCGTCGTCGCGGCGGGAACGGGCCGGTCGCCTGCCGGGATCGGCAAGCCGGGCAGCATGCTCGTGATAGGAGGAAGGGGCGATCGCCAACTCGCGGCAGATCGGCTCGATACCCAACTCCTCGCGGTGCGCGTCGATAAACGACATCACCATTTGCCGTGGCGCCAAGGTTCTCCGGCTCGCTCCGCCTGAGCAAAATATGCCGAGGCCTTACGCAGGATCTCGTTGGCCCGACGCAGTTCCTTCACCTCGCGTTCCAGCGCCTTAACCCGATCCCGGTCGCTGGCGGCCTGCGCCGCTGGTCCCGCTCGTCGGCTCGCCTCCTCGCGGCACCAGCGGCGCAGCGTCTCGGTCGTGCAGCCCACCTTGGCAGCAATCGAACTCATCGCCGCCCACTCCGAGGGGTAATCTCCTCGATGCTCCTCCACCATCCGCACCGCACGGTCGCGAAACTCAGGTGAAAACTTGTTCCTCGTAGCACTCATCGTGGCTCCTTCTCACAAATAGGAGCCTCCGGAAAACCCAGAGCGGTTCAGAGGGAGGGGCCTCCAGCACTGAACGAAAGGTTCGTCAAATGACGCTCTCTGCTGATGCCGAAGCGGACCAAGCCAACCCGGAAAATCCTTACCTTGTTGGTCCATATGCCGCGATCAGGGATGAACTGGCGGTGCACGGCTTGCCGGTCGACGGCAAACTGCCGACCGAACTGAACGGCACCTACATGCGCATCGGCCCCAATCCGATCACGCCGCCTGATGGCAGCACCCATCATTGGTTCGCCGGCGATGGCATGATCCATGCGGTGCGGATCGCGGACGGCAAGGCATTGTGGTATCGCAACCGCTATGTCCGTTCCAACCGGGTCAGTGCGGTGCTGGGCGAGCCGCCGGCGCCGGGACCGCGATATGAACGCGGCGATACCGTCAATACCAACGTGATCAGCCATGGCGGCAAAATCCTGGCGCTTGTCGAGGCTGGCGGCTTTCCGGTGGAGATCGATCCGCTTCTCGGCACTACGGCCTACACCAACCTTGATGGCAGCCTGCGGTTCGGCGGGTTTACAGCTCACCCGCATCTCGATCATGAGACCGGGGAACTGCACGCAATCTGCTACAATGGCGGCAATCGCGAATTCGTGCGGTACGTCGTGGTCGGAAAAGACGCGCGGGTTTGCAAGGAAATCAAGATACCTGTGCCGGACGGGCCAATGATCCACGATTGCGCCATCACTGCGCGATTTGTGCTCATCCTCGATCTGCCCATTACCTTTTCGATGGCTGCGGCTAAGGCCGGCATGGCCATGCCCTACGCCTGGAACCCGCATCACCCGGCGCGCATTGGTCTGTTGCCCCGCGACGGCACAGCCGAGGACATCATATGGTGCAACGTGGAGCCGGCTTACGTGTTTCATCCCTGCAATGCCTATGATCTGCCCGATGGCCGTGTCGTGATGGACGTCGCGGTACATGACCGGCTGTTCGTGACCGATGGCTCGGAACAGCCGGGCGGGTCCAAGGTGACATTCGAGCGCTGGACTTGCAATCCGCAGACAAGACGCGTCGATCGGCAGGTTATCGACACTGATCCGCAGGAATTTCCGCGGTTTGACGAGCGACTGACCGGCAAGCCCTATCGCTATGTCTATACCGTGTCTCTTGATGAAGGCCGCAGTCCGCCCGGTGCTTTGTCAGGGGTTATCGCACATGACATGGAAACCGGCGAACGCAAAACCCATGATTTCGGCGAAGGGCGCATTCCGGGAGAATTCGTCTTCGTTCCCCGCAGCGCTGGAGCGGCAGAGAATGATGGCTGGCTGATGGGATACGTACTCGACGTGAAGCGCAATCACACGGACTTCGTTTTGCTTGATGCCCGCGACATCACGCGTGCTGCGGTCGCTGTCGTTCCTTTGCCGCAATTGGTGCCGCTCGGCTTTCACGGCAACTGGATCGCAGCCGATTGAAGATCAACCAGGTGGGCAAGACCGGCGCGCAGTTGAACTGTTCTCGAACCGAAGTGTCGCATATTGGACCAAGTCCAGCTCGTCGCTGAAACCGGATCGGGGCTTTGCACGCAGAAAAAGGACTGTTGGGATCAGGTTACCCCGCTGAGACGAGACAAGCGCCGAACCGGAAGCACGCAAATGCTTCAGGTTCGCCGGTCAATCCCGGGGCCCCACAGATAGTCCGGGGAGCCCGGACGGAGATGGGCAAACTCCGTGGCGATTCTGTCGGGGTCCAGCACCTCTGCGCTGCCGCCTGTCAGCCTCGGATCGATGTTGCGGTGGCGCTTCAGTTCCAGGTGGGCGAGTTGGTTGCGGTGGACTTCGTCCGGGCCGTCGGCGAGGCGGAGCAGTCTGGCGGTGGCATAGGCGGCCGTCAGGAAATGATCGTTCGACGTGCCGCCGCCGCCGAAGGCCTGGATCGCCATGTCGATCACCTGGCAGGCCATGTTGGGCGCCACGATCTTGATCATGGCGATCTCGGCCCGGGCCTCCTTGTTCCCCACCGTGTCCATCATGTGCGCCGCCTTCAGCGTCAGCAGCCGCGCCTGCTCGATCGCCAGCCGGGCGTTGGCGATCCGCTCCAGCGTGACCGTCTGCTCGGATAGAGCTCGTCCGAACGGATTGCGCGCCTCAGCCCGTCGGCACATGCGCTCCAGGATGCGCTCGGAAAGCCCGATCAGCCGCATGCAGTGGTGAATCCGGCCCGGCCCCAGCCGCCCCTGGGCGATCTCGAAGCCGCGCCCCTCACCCAGCAAGATATTCGCGGCTGGAACCCGCACATTCTCGAACAGCACCTCCGACGCGCGGTCGGGCACGCCATAGAAGCCGAACACGGGCAGCGGCCGCAGAACGGTAACGCCGGGCGTGTCCTTCGGCACCAGGATCATCGATTGCTGGCGGTGGCGCTCCGGGTGATCGGGCGAGGTTTTCCCCATGAAGATCATGATCTTGCACCGGGGGTCAGTGGCGCCCGTGGTGTACCATTTGCGGCCGTTGATGACATAGTCGTCGCCATCCCGCTCGACCCGGCAAGCGATGTTCGTCGCGTCCGACGAGGCCGTGTCGGGTTCCGTCATCGCGAACGAGGACCGGATCTCGCCCGCCAGCAGCGGCTCCAGCCACTGCACCTTCTGCACGTCCGTGCCGTAGCGCTCGATCGGCTCCATGTTGCCGGTGTCTGGCGCCGAGCAGTGGAACACCTCGGGCGCCATCAGCGACCGGCCCATGATCTCGCACAGCGGCGCATAGTCCAGGTTCGACAACCCAGCCCCGCGCCTACTGTTCGGAAGGAACAGGTTCCACAGGCCCACCGCGCGCGCCTTCGGCTTCAGCTCCTCGATCACCGGATAGACGCCCCATGGCCCCAGCCGCTCGGCCTCGGCATAGTAGCGCCGCTCGTTCGGGTAGATGTGCTCGGCCATGAAATCCAGCAGCCTGGCGCGCAAGGCCTGCACATGGGGCGGTGTGTCTAGGAACATCGGTCACGGCCTTCTATTGGCGGGCGCTGGTGCCGCCATCGGCGACCAGCACGCTGCCGTTGCAGTAGGAAGCGGCGTCGGACGCCAGGAACAGGCAGGCCTCCGCAATCTCAGCCGGCGTCCCCGGCCGCCGCATCGGCGTAATGGCGTCCGCGACCGCGGGGTCGTCGAACAGGTTCAGCACCGAGGCAACCATTGGCGTCGCAATGAAGCCCGGCGCCACGCAGTTCGCCCGGATGCCGTCCTTCGCATAGGCGACGCACAGCGACCGGGTGAGGTTGATCAGCCCTGCCTTGGCCGCAGTATAGGCGTGGGCCGACGGCAGCCCCAGAAAGCCCGAGATGCTCGAGACATGGACAATGCTGCCGCCGCCCTGTGCGCGCATAACCGGGATCGCCGCCCGCGAGACCAGGAAGCCCACATCCAGATTGATGCCGATCACCTCGCGCCATTTGGCAAGTTGGGTCGTATCGACCGCGTCCATCGAACCCGGGCTCTTCTCCGCCCAGCTGTAGCCCACCCCTGCCGCATGGACGACGATGTCGAGCCGTCCATGGCGGGCCAGAACCTGCGCAACGGCCGCATCCGCGACCCCATCCACCGCAAGATCACCCACATGGGCGCTGGCCGACGGGCCGGCCGCCGCCACCGCGTCCGCAAGCGTGGAGGCCGTCCGCCCGACCCCGACAACCCGGGCGCCTTCGGCCGCAAACAGGCATAGCGCCGCCCGGCCCACCCCGGTGCCTGCCCCCGTGATCAGCGCGATCTTGCCTTCAAGCCTGCCCATGGCACCCTTCCTTGCCGCGCTCGGAATTGTCGACCATATTGCCGGCAATCCGCCGCCAGGGGACTTCACGATCGCCAGACAGCCAAGCCGCCGGTCCGACATCGACCATGGCCTCTCGCTCGCCGACCGCGTGGTCGAATGGATCACTGCCGCCATTCTCGCCGGCCGGATGGTGCCCGCCCAGAAGCTGATCGAGGCCGACATCTCGGATGCACTCGGCATCAGCCGCGGCCCCGTGCGCGAGGCGCTCAAGCGCCTCGAAGCGCAGGGTGTCGTGGTGCTGTCCCGGCACCGCGGTGCCTATGTCCGCGCCTTCTCGCGCGCGGATACCGCCGATCTGCTGGTCATCCTCGAGGCACTGACAGGCGTGATGGCCCGCGCGGCCGCCGAGGCCATTGCCCGCGGGGCAGATGGCGCGGAACTGCGCGCGGCACTGGGGCAGCTCAGCGGCGAAGACGGCGAAGGCGGCCTCATCCGCCAGCGCCGCCACTTCTACGATGCGCTCATCGCCATCGGCGGCAACAGCCATCTGGCGGCAATCATGCCGCTCATGCGCATCCATCTGCTGCGCCTGCAGGTGCAGCCCTGGTTCAGCGCCGCCGACCTGAAAGACCGCACCGCGGAATATGCCGCGATCACCGACGCGGTCCTCGCCGGCAATGCGAAAGGCGCCGAACAGACGATGCGGCGCCACATGCAGCGGATGACGGCCCGCCTGCAGCGCCTGCCCAACGACGCCTTCCCCCCACACTAGTCCAGCCTCTCGACAAGCGTGGCGTTCGCCATCCCCCCGGATTCGCACATGCTGAGAAGGCCGTAGCGCCCGCCGGTTACCTCGAGCGCGCAAAGCAGGTTCAGCATCAGCCGCCCGCCGGAGGCCCCCACAGGGTGTCCGATCGCAATCGCGCCGCCGAACCGGTTGACGCGGGCCAGATCGGCCCCCGTCGCCTGGGCCCAGGCCAGAACGACACTCGCAAAGGCCTCGTTGATCTCGCAACTGTCGATGTCGGCCACCGTCAGTCCGGCGCGCGCAAGCAGCTTCCGGGTCGCGGGGATAACGCCTGTAAGCATCAGCAGAGGGTCGTCGCCGACAGCCGCGAAATGGGTGACGGCGGCACGCGCCCGAAATCCCATCCGGCGGGCCAGCCCCTCCTCCATCAGCAGCAGCGCCGAAGCGCCGTCGCTCACCTGGCTCGCATTTCCGGCCGTCACGCCCCAGTCGATCTCCGGGAAGCGAGCCGCCATCTCGGGGCTCTGGAACGCGGGCTTCAGGGCTCCCAGCGCCTCGATCGAGGTGCCCCGGCGCACCCCCTCATCGCGCACCACGTCGTCTACGGGAAGCACGGTATCGCGCCAGAGCCCGTCATCCTCGGCCCGCGCCGCCAGGGCATGGGACCGGGCAGCGAACGCGTCCATCTCCCCCCGCGAAAGCCCATAGCGGGCAGCGATCAGCTCGGCCGAAACGCCCTGGTGCACCAGGCCGTCCGGATAGCGGGCATGAAAGCGGGGGCCGAGGCTGTCGCGCCCCAGCCGGTTCGATTTCGCCTCGACAGTGCCCATCATCTCGACCCCGCCGGCGATGTCGACGTCGGCCGCCCCCGCAATGATCCCCTGCGCCGCGAAATCGATCGCCTGCTGCGCCGATCCGCACTTGCGGTCGATGGTGACGGCCGGCACGCTCTCCGGGAAACCAGCCGCAAGCACGGCCTGCCGACCGATATTGCCGGCCTGCTCCCCGACCTGGATCACGCACCCGGTGATTACGTCATCGACAAGCGCCGGGGCCAGAGCTTGGCGCGCCACCAGCACCCCCAGCAGCCCGGCGTAGAGGTCGACCGGATGCACCCCGCCAAGCGCACCGCCCGCCCGCCCCTTGCCGAACGGCGTACGGACCCCATCGACGATCACCGCCCGGCGGGCCGGCGCGCTCACCGTTCCAGCACCATCGACAGCGCCTCGGTCCTCAGCGCGAAGCTGCGGGAGCTCACGGTTTTCATCAGCCGCAACGCGGCGTCCGCCTCCTGGCTCGAGGCGAGCGGCAGGGTGCGAACCAGCGGCCCCGTCGCTCGCATCCGCGCAATGTCGGCCTCCGGCACCAGCGCGCGCAGGATCAGCTCGTCGTCATTGTCGGTGCCGTGCCGCCGCCGCAGCTCCTCGATCGTCGGCTGCTCGGGCGGGTTCGCCAAGATCTCCCCCGCCCGGGGTGCCGCCATGATCCGGTCGAGCACCTGCGGGTCGATCGGGGCCACCGGCTCGCCATGGTGGCCGGCGGCATAGACGATCACCTCGTCCGGAATGATCGTCCAGCGCTCGCCCGAAACCAGGTTCAGCACGGCCTGTATCCCCACCAGCTGGCTGAACGGGGTCGCCATTCCGGGCCATCCCAGCTCCCGCCGCACGACCGCGACTTCGGCCAGCACCTCGTCCAGCCGGTCCGCCATGCCGTGCTGCGCCAGCTGCGCCTTCAGCGTTCCGAACATCCCGCCCGGGATCTGGTGCTGCACCGAACGCACATCATATTCCGCCGCCTGGTTCACCAGGAAACCGCACGCGCGCCCCACCGTTTCGAAATGGGCGGCCACCGGCGGCAGCCGGTCGAGGTCGAGCCCGTGAGACAGCCCCATCATCGCCAGATTGTGCGCCATGATCTCGGTGGACGGCACCGACGGCCCGTTCGCCATCGGCCGGCTGGCCGTGTGCAGGATCGAAACGCCCAGCGGGATCGAATCCAGATAGGCCTTGGCCGACTGGCCCATCAGGTTGTTGGCGTGGAACTCGATCGGCTTGCCGCGCGCCCGCGCCACGATCGCGGACAGCAGCGTCGAAAGCCGGTCCTTCTCCAGCACGCCCGCCGTGTCATACAGCAGCAGCGTGTCGATCTCGGGGATGGCACTCAACCGGTCGGCCTTGTCGGCATAATAGGCGTCGGTGTGCACCGGCGAGAGCGTGAACATGATCGCCCCCGAAACCTCCGAACCGAATTCCTTCGCCACCCGCGCCAGCCGGGCCATCTTGTCGATGTTGAACAGCACGTCATAGATCCAGAAGCTGCGCGCACCGTGGCGATTCAGCTGCCGCATCCAGGCATCCATCAGCGCGTCCGGCGTGACCGCGAAACTCACCGCCGCGTTCGAGCGCATGCCCGATCGCAGCACCGTGTTCGGCATCGCCTCCACCATCGCATCCAGGAACGCCCACGGGTCCTCCCGGCAGTGGCGCACCAGCACCTCGAAATGGTGCGATCCCGTCAGGTCGATCACGCGGAAACCCGTCCGGTCCAGATCGGCACAGGCCGCCAGCGCATGCCGCGCCTGCATCCGCATCCCCCACAGGCTCTGCTGTCCGTCGCGCAGGGTCTGGTCCAGGAACTCGATCATGCGGCCTTCGCTTCCGGCATCAGTGTCTGTTCCAGCCAGCGCGTGTGCACGCGGTTGGCAAGGAAGTCGGGATGGGCGATCAGCCGCCGCAGGAACGGGATGTTTGTCGCGATCCCCTCCACCTCGAACCGGCTCAGCGCGTCAGCCAGCAGGGCAACGGCCCGCGGCCTGTCGGCGGCGTGGACGATCAGCTTGGCGACCATGCTGTCATAGAAGGGGGGCACCCGGCTGCCGCCCGCAAAGCCGCTGTCCACCCGGATGCCGGGCCCTTCCGGCGGGTTCCAGCCGGTTATGGTGCCGGGCGAAGGCGCGAAACCGCGTGCCGGATCCTCCGCAAGGATGCGCACCTCGATGGCGTGGCCTCGGGCCCGTATGTCGGCCTGGCAGGCCTCCGGAGCGCGGCCAAGGGCAAGCCCGATCTGCCAAGCCACCAGGTCGGCGCCCGTGATCGCTTCCGACACCGGATGCTCCACCTGGATGCGCGCATTCACCTCCAGGAACGAAAGGCTCCCCGTCGCCTCGTCATACAGGAACTCGACAGTGCCCGCGTTCGCATAACCGATCCGCCCAAGCAGGCTGACGGCCGCCGCATGCAGGCGCTCGCGGACATCCACAGGCAGCACAGCGGCGGGCGCCTCCTCCACCATCTTCTGGTAACGCCGCTGCACCGAACAGTCGCGCTCATGCAAGTGCAGCACACGGCCATCACCCAGGCCGAAGGCCTGCACCTCGATGTGGCGGGCGCGGGCCACATAGCGCTCCAGAAACAGGCGGCCGTCGCCGAAGGCGGCCTCGGCGGCAGCCGAGGCCGCGGCGAACCCCCGCGCAAGCTCGTCAGCGCTGTAGGCGATCACCATGCCCCGCCCGCCACCGCCGGCCGACGCCTTGGTGAGAACCGGAAAGCCGATCATCTCGGCGGCCCGAACCGCCGCATCTGCATCGGCCAGCGCCGCCGTCCCACGATTCACCGGCACCGCGCAATCCTCGGCAAGCGCCCGCGCGGCGATCTTGTCGCCGACAGCGGCAATCTGATCCGCCGACGGGCCCACGAAGCGCACCCCCTCGGCCGCGCACAGGGCCGCGAAGTCCGCCCGCTCCGAAAGAAAGCCATAGCCCGGGTAGAGCAGGCCGCAGCCGGACGCGGTGGCGGCATGCAGCACCAGCCGCTGATCGAGGTACGAGGCCTGGGCCGGGGCCGGCCCCAGCGTCAGCACCCTGTCGGCAGCCTCCGCCCACAGGCTGTCCCGATCGGCAGATGAAACGCCCACCACCGTCTCTAGCCCCAGCGCGCGCGCGGTCCGGATGGCCCGCAGCGCAATCTCGCCGCGGTTGGCGATGAAGATTCGCCCCTCAGCCATCCGGATCGATCGACAGCAGCGGCTGGCCGAATTCCACCAGGTCCCCGTCCACGGCGTGGATCGCAACGACAGTCCCGCCGATCGGCGCATTCACCGTGGTGAACAGTTTCATCACCTCCACCAGGCACAGCGGATCACCGGCCGCCACCCGGCTGCCGACGGAAACGAACGGCGCCTCGCCCGGCTTGGGCGCGCGATAGAAGGTGCCAAGGCTCGGCGCGGCGACCTGCTGCCCGCTCGACGCCACGACCGCCGGCGCCACGGCCGGCCCCGGCACCGCGGCAGGCACAGCGACCGGACCAGCCACCGATTCCACCGCCCCGTCCTTCGAAAGCCGCAGCTCGACCCCGTCGGCGATCAGCTCGATCCGGCGCCAGTCACTGGCTTCGAACTGGGCCACCAGCGCTTCGATGTCGGCCATGCTGATTGCCATGCGCAAGTCCTGTCAGGCAGCCCGGGCCGCGCTGTCGCGCCAGGCCAGGAAGGTTGCGAGATGCGGATTGTCCTCCGCTCTGCTCAGCGGCAGCAGCCCGTCCAGCAGCAGGCCCCGCCCGCCATCCGCCGTCACCTGCCGGCCTGCCAGCGACTGCAGCGCCCCCGCCCCACAGCCGACGACGACGGGCTTCCCAAGCGACCTGCCCACAACAGCCGCGTGCGAGGTGGACCCGCCAAGCTCGGTCACGATCGCAGTCGCTGCGATCATGCCGTGCACATCCTCTGGGCTCGTCGTCGGCCGCGCCAGCACCACCGCCTCGCCGGCTGCCGCCCGGCGCTCGGCCTCGTCGCAGTCCAGCACAAGGCACCCCTGCCCCACCCCAGGCGACGCCCCCTCGCCCACCGCAAGCCGCGCGGCCGACGCAGCAATCGCCTCGTCCACGCCTGGCTTCAGCAGATGATCCAGCTGCTCGGCCGATACACGGCCCAACGCCGCCTCGCGCGGGATCAGCCCTTCCTCCACCATGTCGACCGCCATCCGAACCGCCGCCAGCGGGCTGCGCTTGGCGGTCCGCGTCTGCAGCAGCCACAGCCGCCCGCTCTCCACCGTGAACTCGATGTCCTGCGCGTCGCCACCAGCCCGCTCCAACG
>JBKDAC010000284.1:0-6976 GCA_046316515.1 Sandaracinobacter sp.
TGGCCTCTGCGGCTCCGCAGGGGTGCACCTCGACGTCGCTTGGCTCGGCGCCGTTCAGCTTGATGATGTCCATCGTCGCCATGGCGAGGCCGGCGCCGTTCACCAGGCAGCCGATGTTGCCGTCGAGCTTGATGAAGGCGAGGTCGTACTTGGAGGCCTCGACTTCGGCGGGGTCTTCCTCGGTGAGGTCGCGCAGCTCCATCAGGTCGGGATGGCGGGCAAGTGCGTTCGAGTCGAAGCCGACCTTGGCGTCGAGGACCATCAGCTTGCCGTCGTCGGTGACGGCGAGCGGATTGATTTCGATCTGGCTGGCATCCGTGCCGATGAAGGCGGCGTAGAGCTTGGCGGCGGTGTCGCCGGCCTGCTTCGCGAGGTCGCCCGTCAGGCCCAGCGCGGCTGCGACCGTGCGGCCGTGGTGGGCGCGAAAGCCGGTCGCGGGATCGATGGTGAAGGTCTTGATCTTCTCAGGGCTATCGTGGGCGACTGCCTCGATATCCATCCCGCCTTCGGTGGAGGCAACGCAGGCGACGCGGCCCGAGGCGCGATCCACCAGGAAGGCGAGGTAGAATTCGTGCGCGATATCCACGCCGTCGGTGACGTAGAGGCGGTTCACCTGCTTGCCGGCGGCGCCCGTCTGGATGGTGACGAGGGTGTTGCCGAGCATATCGGTGGCGGCGGCGCGGACATCGTCAGCCGAGCGGGCGAGGCGGACACCGCCCTTGGCTTCGGGGGGCAGCTCGACGAACTTGCCCTTGCCGCGGCCGCCGGCGTGGATCTGCGCCTTCACGACGTAGAGCGGGCCGGGGAGTTGGGATGTGGCGGCGACGGCTTCTTCAACGGTGAAGGCGGCGATGCCCTTTGGAACGGGCACGCCCCACCGGCTGAGCAGCTCCTTGGCTTGATATTCGTGGATGTTCATTCTGGCCCCTTGGACAGGATTCGACGCTGCGCTCTATGGAAGGGCCGGTCCGGCTGGGCAAGTGTCACCATTCGATCAGGTTGAGGCCTTCGATTTCGTGGAAGTCGCGCGCGTTGGCTGTCAGAAGCATTGCGCGGTTCGTGATCACCTGTGCCGCGATCAGTCGGTCAAGTATCCGTCGGCGATCGAACCCCAGTTTCGCGACAAGCTGCCCATAGCAGCGGATGTCGGCAGGGGTCAGCATGACGACCTCGATTTCGGTCAGCATGAGGTCGAGCAGACTCCGCCGTGCCGCTGCGGCCGCTGAAACGCGGTGAACGCCGCCTTCAAGCTCGATCCAACTGACTGCGGACATGTGCGGAGACGGGGTAATTGTCTTAAGGCGCGGACCGGCGGTTGCTGCGCTATCCCTGAGATCGATCGCGACGTTGGTGTCGATGAAAATCACAGACCTTTACGGTCCGGCCACCAATCCGTGTCGCGAACTTCGGGCCCACCGGGAACAGGACCGAGTTCGATCATCCTGTCGAGCATCGCCTGGAACCGCCGCTGCCGTTCGGCCAATGCTTCATCCGACTGGATGGGAGTGACGACCAACCTGTCACCATCCCGCTCGATCCGCACTTCGGTGCCGATTCCGAAGCCAAGGCCCTTGGGGAGGCGGATGGCTTCGGAATTGCCGGACTTGAAGGTGCGGGAGGAGTGGGCGTTCATTGCGCGGGATATACGGGATATTCGGACATTGCTCAATCCGTTGAAATCCTATTGCGTTGCCTCAGCCGAACGCCTGCCGCGCAAAGAAGAACGGATAGCATTGCAACGCCAATAGACGTCATTACGCCCGAGGTTTTTTCGCCCATAGGCGCGAAGGTTAGCCCGTACACCAACACGCCCCAGAGAAGCAGCACCGATCCCGCCGCCCATAATGACCAGCAACCTTTCCAGATCGCTGCAAACAGCAAGGGAATGGACATCGGACCGAGGAAAAATCCGCCGCCTTGGATCCCCAAGCCGACCATGAGGACGATAAGGTTTTCCGGTGTGTCGACGCCCTGCAACAGATGCCTTTATGCCAGCGACGGGTCGATGGACTTGCAGGCGGCGAGCAGTTCCTTGACCGCGTCGACCGAGACCTGGAAGTTGGCCTTGGCCTCTGGGGTCAGCGCGATCTCGACGACCTTCTCCACGCCGCCGGCGCCGATCACGCAGGGGACGCCGACATAGAGATCGTTAACGCCATATTGGCCGGTGAGGTTCACGGCGCAGGGGATGACGCGCTTGTAATCCTTCAGATAGGCCTCGGCCATTTCGATGCCGCTGGTGGCGGGTGCGTAATAGGCGCTGCCGGTTTTCAGCAGGCCGACGATCTCGCCGCCGCCCGAGCGCGTGC
This sequence comes from Sandaracinobacter sp., assembly GCA_046316515.1. Classification (GTDB taxonomy): domain Bacteria; phylum Pseudomonadota; class Alphaproteobacteria; order Sphingomonadales; family Sphingomonadaceae; genus Sandaracinobacteroides. The sequence continues at coordinate 2,310 of JBKDAC010000284.1, forward strand.
GCTGGACGATGGCGTCGATGCGTTCCCTGGTGGACCAGCCCATCTTGATGAGATCGGGGATGGGGATGCCGGCGACGGTGGAATATTCCACCACCGGCACCATGGTGTCGCCGTGGCCGCCGAGCACGAAGGCGGTGACGTCCTTCACGCTGACCTTGAACTCGTCGGCCAGGAAGGGGCGGAAACGGGCGCTGTCAAGCACGCCGGCCATGCCGACCACCATGTGGTGGGGGAGCCCAGAGAATTCGCGCAGCGCCCAGACCATCGCGACCAAGGGGTTGGTGATGCAGATGACGAAGGCGTTGGGGGCGTTCGCCTTGATGCCCTCGCCCACCGCCTTCATCACCGTGAGGTTGATGCCGAGTAGATCGTCGCGGCTCATGCCCGGCTTGCGGGCGACACCGGCGGTGACGATGATAACGTCGGCGCCGGCGATGTCGGCATAGTCGTTCGTGCCCTTGAGGTTCGCATCGAAGCCTTCCACCGGGCCGCACTGGGCGAGATCGAGCGCCTTGCCCTGGGGGACGCCCTCCACCACGTCGAACAGGACGACGTCGCCCAGCTCCTTCGCGGCCGCGAGGTGGGCCAGTGTGCCGCCGATGTTGCCGGCGCCGATGAGGGCGATCTTGCTGCGTGCCATTTTGGTCCTCTTGGGTGTGTGCAGATGCTGCGACGCGATAGACCCCGGCTTTCGCAGGCGTCAACCGGGGATCACCTCGGCCTTTGTTCAGTGCGTGTCTGGAGGCGGGTCTGAGAAGGTGCCGGGCTTCTGCAGGAAGGGCGGGATCAGGGCAAACAACACGAAGACGATGCTGAGCACCAGGAAGGCGTCGGCGATCGCCATCACCAGCGCTTCCCGGTGGATCATGTGCGCCAACGCCCGGAGCGCATAGCCTTCCGGATCGGCCATGCCGCGTGCCAGCCCCATGTTCGTCATCATGTCCAGCCGCTCGGCGATTTCGGCCCGGCCGGGGTTGGCGGATTCGGCAAGGCGGGCCTGGTGGAAATTGGTGCGCACCGCCAGCATGGTGTTGATGATCGCGATGCCGACCGCGCCGCCCAGGTTGCGCACCAGAGTGAAGAGGCCGGTCGAATCCTTGATCATCGCCTGGGGGAGTGTCGCAAAGGCCATCACGCTGACCGACACAATGCAGCACATGATGCCGAGCCCGCGCAGCGCCTGGGGCCAGAACAGCTGTTCGAAGCGCCACGCGTTGGTGATGTGGGTGGTGATGAAGGTGGAGGTGGCGAGCAGCAGGAAGCCGAGGCTGGCGAGGATGCGGATGTCGATACGGGTGGAGAGGAAGCCGGCGAGCGGGGCGCCGATCCCCATGAACAGGCCGGTGACGAAGACAGTGGTGCCGATCTGCTGCGAGGAGAGATCGGCGACGCGGGACAGATAGAGGGGATAGAGATAGACGAGGCCGTAGAGGCCGATTCCGAAGACGGCCCCCATCAGCGCGCCGGCCGCGAAGTTGAGGTTGGTGAAAGGCCGGAACGAGATGATGGGTTCGGGCGCATTGCGGATGCGCCACCAGAGGGCGAGGGCCGAGGCAAAGGCGATCGCCGCCATGGCGCGCACGGCTTCGTCATCCAGCCATTGGCGCCGCGCGCCGTCCTCGAGAACGAAGACGACCCCGCCGCAGAGCAGCGAAAGCGCGACGAGGCCGATGAGATCGACGCGCCGCAGGAGCGAGGGATCGGGGTGGTCGTCGAAGCGGACCAGGAGCGCAACGCCGGCGGTGATGAAGATGCCGGGAATGATGTTGATGAGGAACAGCCAGTGCCAGCTGAGGACCCCGGTGAGCCAGCCGCCGAGCGCCGGGCCGATGGTGGGGGCAAGCGTGACGATGAAGGAGATGGCGACCGTGACGCGCGCCTGGCGCGAGCGGCCGAACATCAGGAAGGAGGCCGCATAGACGGTGGGGATCATGGCGCCACCGACGAAGCCCTGGACAGCGCGGGCAGCGATCATCCCCTCGATCGAGGTGACGAGCGCGCAGGCAAGACTGGCGAGCGTGAAGCCCGCGCAGGATAGCACGAAGAGCAGGCGGATTCCGATGGCGCGCGACAGGAAGCCCGACAGCGGGATCATCACGACCTCGGCGATGAGGTAGCTGGTCTGCACCCAGGCAATCTCGTCGGCGGATGCCGAGAGGCCGGCCTGGATCTGGCCGAGCGAGGCGGCGACGATCTGGATGTCGAGGATCGCCATGAACATGCCGAGCGCCATAAGGATGAAGGCGAAGAAGGTGGCGGCGTCGGGCTTGCCGTCAGCGGAAATGCCGGGGCCCGGGGGCTGGACGGCCATGCCCGCCGTGGCGAGGCGGACGCCGGTTGTCATGCCCCGGGCTGTTGGCGCAGGTCGACGCGGACGTTGGCGGAGATGCCAGGGGTCAGGCGCACGCCTTCGGGGAGCGGCCGATCGATGGTGATGCGCACCGGCACGCGCTGGACGATTCGGGTGAAGTTGCCGGTCGCGTTTTCGGGCGGGATGACCGAGAAGCGCGAGCCCGAGGCGGGGGCGAAGCTTTCGATCCGGCCGGTGAGGGGGGCGTCGGGATAGGCATCGAGCGTGATTTCGACAGGCATGCCGGGCTTCATGCCGGAGACCTGGGTCTCCTTGAAATTGGCGACCAGGAAGGCCTGGTCGACCGGGACGACCACCATCATCTGCAGCCCGGCGCGGGCGAATTGGCCCGGCCGCACGCTGCGGTTGCCAACGATGCCATCGAAGGGGGCGCGGATCACCGTATTCTCGAGGTCCAGCCGCGCGACATCCACCTGAGCGACCGCGGCCTTGATGGCGGCCCCTGCCCCACCGGCATCGCCGGTGGCGGCCTGCTGCCCGGCGCGGGCGCCGGCGATGGCGGCGCGGCGTTCGGCGACGAGGGCGGCGGCAGCCTCTGCCTCGGCGCGGCGGGCATCGACGACGGCGCGGGTGGAGAAGCCCTGGGCGAGAAGGCCCTCGGCACGGCGGGCGTCGGCCTCGGCGCGGCGGACCTGGGCCTCGGCGGCCCTGAGGGCGGCCTGCGCCTCGACCACCTGTTCGGCCTCTGCCACGATGCGCGAGCCGGCAGCGCCGCGCTGGCGGGCGAGGCGTTCAACCTCGGCCTCGGCCCGGGCGAGTGCGGCGCGATATTCGGCATCGACGATGTGGACGAGCGGGTCGCCGGCCTTCACCGCCTGGTTGTCGACCACGTCGACCGCCGCGACATAGCCGGGCACCTTGGCGGCGATGACGGCCATGTCGGCCTCGACATAGGCGTTGTCGGTATTCTGCCAGTGGCGGCCTTCGAACCACCACCAGAGGCCGGCGCCAACGGCCACGATGGCAACGATGGCCAGCAGGATCGGGAATATTCGGCTCTTCGCGCGGTCCATGATGCTGTGACTATGGCCCTGAAACCGGGGCGGCAACTAGCCAAAAAATGGCACTGTCAGGTTCGGATTCCATGGCCCTCTGCCATATAGTCCGCCGACTGCATCTCCATCAGCCGGGATACGGTACGGTCAAACTCGAAACGGCCGTCGCCTTCGGGGTAGAGACTTTTCGGCCCGGCGTCGGCGGCGATCATCAGCTTGCAGCGCCATTCGTAGAGCGCGTCGATGAGGGTGACGAAGCGGGCGGCCTCGTTGCGGTTTTCCGGGCCCAGGATGGGAACGCCGACAAGGAAGACAGTATGGTAGGTGCGGGCGATCGCCAGGTAATCGGCAGCGCCCCGCGCTTCGCCGCACAGGCGCCGGAAGGAGAAGACGGCGACGCCCTTCAGGCTTTTCGGCACATGCAGCGTGCGGCCGCCGCCGACATCGAGTTCGGCGGTGGGCACCTTGGTGCGGTCTTCGACCGGGAAGTCGGTGAGGCGGAAGAAGAGTTCGGAGAGGGCCGCCGACGCCTCTGGGCCGTTGGGTGTGTAGTAGGTGGGCATGCCGCCCATGCGGTCGAGCCGGTAATCGATGGGGCCGTCGAGAGCGATAACATCGAGTTCGGCTTCGAGAAGCGCGATGAAGGGCAGGAACAGCTCGCGATTGAGGCCATCCTTGTAGAGATCGCGCGGGTGCCGGTTCGAGGTGGCGACGACCGTGGTGCCGGCGGCGATGAGCGCGGTGAACAGGCGCGAGAGGATCATCGCGTCGGCGACGTTCGTTACCTGCATCTCGTCGAAGGCGAGCAGGCGGGCTTCGGCGGCCCATTGGGCGGCAACCGCGGGGATGGGGTCGCCCTCTCCGCCTTCGGCCTGGATGCGGGCGCGGGCCCTGGCGATGCGGGCGTGGGTTTCCAGCATGAACTCGTGGAAGTGGATGCGGCGGGCGGGCGGCACCGAGACGTGGCTGAAGAAGAGGTCCATCAGCATCGACTTTCCGCGCCCGACGCCGCCCCACAGATAGGCGCCGCGCACGCGGGGCGGATCCTTGGCGCCGAACAGCCGGGCGAGCGCGCCGGGCTGTTCGACCGGGCGCTCCAGCATGCGGGCGAGCGTTTCCAGCTTGTCGGCGACGGCCGCCTGCGCCGGATCGGGCTTCAGCTCGCCGGCGGCGACGAGCGCGTTATAGGCAGCGCGCACGCCGCTCATGGCGTGCACAACCGGGGAGCGGGGAGGTCCCAGCCTGCGCTGGGACGACGGGGACCAATGAGGGGCATCACCGGTTGCGGGGCACCTTGCGGA